>JBEKJD010000001.1:0-45430 GCA_050011415.1 Dissulfurispiraceae bacterium
GGCAAGTCCTGCGAGGAGGTCTGCCCGGGGTGCAGCCTGCCGGATATTCACATCGGAGATCGCATCGATACGGTAATAGTACCTAACCTTTTCGGCCACAAAGACCGGTATTTTCAGATAACTACGGCGCCTGTCAAAGGTGATGACGGCGAGTTGCACGGTTACATACGTCTTATACAGGACGTGACGGAAATAAAAAAGATGGAGGAGCAGATAATCCATTCTGAAAAGCTCGCCTCTATCGGCAGGCTTGCCGCAGGGATCGCCCATGAAATCGGGAACCCGCTTACGTCCATATTTTCATTTGTACAAATTCTCAGGGAAATGGAAGACGGCGACGAATTCAAACGCGAGAGCCTCGAAACGATATCATTTCACGTCAACAGGATTTCCGGGATATTGAAACAGCTCTCCGGCTTCACTAAAATGCCGGCGGGAGAGTTAAAACAATGCTCAGTCAACGACACCATTGATACCGCCTTAAACCTGATACAGTACGACAAGAAAGCAAAAGGCATCTCTATCGTAAAAGTGCTGTCCCCGGACCTGCCGGAGATTGTCACTGACGCCAACCAGTTGTCGCAGGTCTTTGTCAACCTTATACTCAACGCGATTGACGCCATGCCGGGCGGCGGGACTCTTACGGTAACGAGTATTGCACGTGACAGTGTCATTGCAATACAATTCCAGGATACCGGAGCCGGCATCCCGAAAGAGGATATCAACAAAATATTCGATCCATTTTACACAACCAAGGAGAAAGGGACCGGACTGGGACTGGCTGTGAGTTATAATATAATAAAGAAGATGAACGGATTGCTGACAGTTGAAAGCGAGGAAGGCAAGGGGACCACATTTAACATAGTGTTGCCGGCGGAGAGGTTATGAAACTGAGAATCCTGGTAGTGGACGACGAGCCTGACATATGCAAGGCACTGCTAT
The DNA here is from genome assembly GCA_050011415.1 of Dissulfurispiraceae bacterium. Classification (GTDB taxonomy): domain Bacteria; phylum Nitrospirota; class Thermodesulfovibrionia; order Thermodesulfovibrionales; family Dissulfurispiraceae; genus JADFXI01. The sequence continues at coordinate 943 of JBEKJD010000001.1, forward strand.
TTCTGCTTAACCGTGAAGGCTATTCCGTAGCTGCGGCAAACAGCGGCGAGCAGGCGCTGGAAAAACTAAAGGAAGAACATTTTGATGTGGTGCTAACTGATCTGAAGATGGGTCAGACCGATGGCATGGCGGTGCTCGAAAAAACAAGGGAGACATCTCCCAGTACGGCTGTTATCATGATGACAGCCTTTGCCTCTGTTGAGTCTGCTATTGAGGCAATGAAAAAAGGAGCGGCTGATTATATAGTAAAGCCTTTCCATAATGAAGAAATCAAACTCACCATCAGGAGGATCCTGGAGCAGAAACGCCTGGTTACCGAAAATATTGCCCTCAAACAGCAGATCAGCCAACGCCTGACGCACAAAGATGTTGTTGCAAGCTCTGCGTCAATGCTGAAGATATTTGATACTATTGAAAAAGTAAGCCTCACAAAGAGCAATATTTTAATACTGGGCGAAAGCGGCACCGGGAAAGGACTTATCGCTGAAATAATTCATTCCAACAGCCCCAGGCGTGGCGAACCGTTCATTTCGATAAACTGCTCCGCCATCCCCGAAGGACTGCTGGAATCCGAGCTTTTCGGTTACAGAAAAGGGGCTTTTACCGGGGCCGTTTCCGACAAAATCGGGCTTATCCCCCTTGCCCACAAGGGCACTTTTTTCCTTGATGAAATAGGTGACATGCCTGTTGCCTTACAATCAAAACTCCTTAAAGTCCTGGAGACTGGAGAAGTCTCCCCGCTTGGCGATACGAAGCCAAGGCTGGTCGACGTCCGAATTATCGCTGCTACCAATGCTGATATCGAGAACAAAATCGCAGAGGGAAAGTTCAGGAAAGACCTTTACTGGAGGCTCAATGTCATTGAAATAAAAGTTCCGCCGCTGCGCGAGAGAAAGGACGATGTCGAACTCCTGTGCAGGCATTTTACAGGGAAATTTGCTGGAGAACACAATAAGAATGTCAGCGGCATTGATAGTCAGGCACTTGCCGTGCTGATTGATTATTCCTGGCCTGGAAATGTGAGGGAACTAAGCAACGTTATTGAGCGCTCAGTGGTCCTTGCTGAAGGCATGCACATAACACTCGATGATCTTCCCGACAGGCTGAAGAAAACTGATCATGGTCAGGACCAGGAGACCTCTCCCCTGAAGGCTCATCTCGGCGAGTGCGAGAGAAGCCTGATTGTGAAAGCGTATGTCGACCACAATAAAAATAAGGATGAAACCGCCAAATCTCTCGGGGTTGACCTGGCAACGCTTTACAGGAAACTAAAGAAATACGGTATAGAGGCCGAATGAAAAAAACGCTATAATGAAAAAGGCCTTTTATATAGGAGCGGTTGCCGGCGGTCTTCTCGGTATCATAATTTCATTGAGCATGGATTTACTGCTCGGCAATACACTGGGCGGCGGGTGGAGCGAGGCGGTTGCTCACGATCTGAACAACATTTTCAGGACCAACCTGCCGCAATACCATGTGATTGTTATACTGGGAGTGTTCGTCGTTATCGGCATCATTGCCTCTATCGGGTCTTTTATCGGCGGCGTCTTCAGCGTAATGATCGCCCGCCTCTTCCTCATGCTCACTAAAGGAAAATAAAAAAATTGGAGTTGAGAAGATGGGAAGCTGCGAAGGTGAGCAAAAAGTTGAGTAATGAGCAACACACTTGAAAAGCTCGCAGCTTCACAAGTTCTCAGCTTCTCAACTTCTTTCTTTTAAGAGGCACACCGCCTGTGCAGCGATACCTTCCGCCCGGCCTATAAAACCCATCCCTTCGTTGGTCTTTGCCTTGATATTGATAATGGAGGATGCGATGCCCGCCCCGGAAAAAGCTGCTTTCATTGAATCCATAAAAGGGGCCAGCCTGGGTCTTTCTGCGATGACAACAGCGTCTATCCATGCGACTTCATAGCCGCGGGAATGCAAGAGCTCTAAAATGTGCCGCAAAAGAAGCATACTTGAGGCATCTTTCCACCGCTCTTCCGTATCCGGGAAGTGTCTTCCTATATCGCCCTCCCCAAGCGCACCGATAACCGAATCAATGACGGCATGACAGAGGACATCACCGTCGGAATGGCCCATGAGGCCTTTTTCAAAAGGGATATCCACACCGCCGATAACCAGTCGCCTGCCTTCAACAAGCCGGTGAGAGTCATATCCAATACCAATCCTGGAATATACAGGGACATCTCCCATTTAAGTACCTCCCTTCACTTTTAAACAGGAGGTGTCCCTGTTTATTTTTAAATACAGGGTCTCTGCAATGTTGATGTCTTCCAGTGTGGTGATCTTTAAATTCATATAGGACCCCTGAACAATACCGACAATCCCACCGTAACGTTCAACCAGGGCAGCATCGTCAGTTGCATAAAACCCTTCCTTGTGCGCCTTCCGGTGCGCTTCCATGATCTTTGCATAATGAAACGTCTGCGGCGTCTGGATCGCCCACAGGACGTTGCGATTCAGTGTGCTTTGAACGATAAGACCATCTTCCCGCCCCGAATTAGACGGGCCCTTTGCCCCGCTTGAGGCGGGCCCTTTGCCTTTCACCTCTTTTATAGTATCCTTCACCGGGACAGCGGCGACAACCCCATCAACTCCCTCCAGTGCCATTATGCTCTTTTTAATCAACAAGCTGTCCACCAGGGGTCTCGCGCCATCATGAATCACGACTATAGAGGTATCTTTATCAAGTGTTCCAAGCCCTTTATACACTGAATCCTGCCGCTCGGCGCCTCCTGGAACAATGCGCCTTGTCTTGGTGATCGAATAACGTTCCACCAGATCAGCGGCAACCTTCAGATCGTCTTCCTTGACTACAAGGACAATTTCGCTGATTTCCACAACAGCCTGGACCGCCTGAAGCGCCCAGACAACCAGCGGTTTTCCCAAAAGCTCATACAAAGGCTTGTTTTCGCCGGCGACAAAACGTCTGCCGAGCCCGGCAGCAGGAATAATCGCAGCAATTTTGTTCTTATCAGCCACGACGACTTACACTCTTCTTATTCATCTTCCTTCATTTTAGCAAATATCATCCTTCCCGCAGTCGTCTGCAAAACACTCGTGACTACTACCTCAACATTCTTTCCTATAAGCTTTCTGGCATTCTCAATTACTACCATAGTGCCGTCATCGAGGTAGGCCACCCCCTGGTTGTATTCCTTCCCCTCTTTTACTATAAAGAGGCTCAAAGTCTCGCCGGGGAGCACCACCGGCTTGAGCACATTTGCCAGTTCGTTGATATTCAATACGGTCACGCCCTGCAGTTGCGCTACCTTGTTCAAATTAAAATCATTGGTTATGATCTTGCCGTTCATCAGCCGCGCGAGGGAAATAAGTTTTGCATCAACCTCTTTTATCTTCGGGAAATCCTCCTCGACGATCCTGACCTTTATATCCGACATCTTCTGAATACGGTGCAGGACGTCAAGTCCGCGCCTTCCCTTTGACCTCCTCATGGGGTCCGGGGAATCGGCGATGTACTGAAGTTCCTGAAGTATGAACTGGGCAATAATGAACGTGCCGTCAAGAAAGCCGGCTTCGATAACATCTGCTATGCGGCCGTCGATGATCACGCTGGTATCAAGGATCTTCAGCCCCTCCTCGAGTTCCTGTCCTTTAAACAGCCTCATGATTGCGGGAATAGTAAGATTCTTTCCCCTGTAAAGCCCGACAAACAGCCCGCCGTAACCGAGTATCCCATTCAGGGCAAATGCGGACAAGGTCCAGTTTTCCCCCAGAATAATTGAGTGAAGAGGGAACAGAAGAAGATTGGCGAACAAAAGCCCGGTTGCCAGTCCGAACAGTCCCCCGAGCACTGACCCGAAAGAGACTTTGCGCAGCTTCATCTCGACAACAACGGTAATAAAACCCAGAAAAATTCCGCTGATTAATCCCTGGGCAATAAAGCCATATTTCAAACCGTAAAAATATCCTGCCAGTAAAAAAACAGCAATTATAATGATACGTGCAATCAGTGTAGACATATGTTCACCCCCTTTCCGAATATAAATACAGGTAAAGGTTGAGGTTGAGGTAAAGGGAATAAATCAAAAGACTTTCTTTTAATCTCTACCTTAACCTTAACCTTAACCTTAACCTGCCTTATTACGGCGACAATGAGACGAAAAACTTTTTACCGTTGCGATTGACAAAAAGCAAGACAGTATCACTGGGCTTTATCCTGGCCGCAGCCCTGTTAAATTCATTCAGGTTCGCAATCTTCTGCCTGTCAAGCTCTTGCACAATATCACCCTTTTTAAGACCGGCCTCCTCCGCAGGAGAGTCTGGTTCTATTTTGACTAAAATGACTCCCTTCTCGTCCTTTTCAATGCCAAGCTGTTTAATAGCAGCGCGAGTAACGTCTGCGGCAGCCATCCCGGACAGGGCGTTCTGTCCGGATTCCTGCTTCAAAGATGAGACCTGCAGCGAATCGTCAACGTCAGCCGGAAGTTCGACAATATTCACGGCAGTAGCCAGTACCTTATCTCTTCTCAGCAATTTCACGACGGCCTGCACACCAACCCGGCTCTGGGCAACCATATTTCTGAGCACACCTACATCGGTGACTTCCTTCCCATCAAATTCAAGGATGATGTCTCCCCTCATTATGCCGGCCCCCTGTGCAGGACTCCCCTGTGCAACGTCACTGACAAGGGCGCCCTCCGAGAGTTTAAGTCCAAACTTCTGGGCCAGCTCCGGCGTGAGATCCTGGATCGTGACGCCTATCCAGCCGCGGACCACCCTGCCCTTTTTCAGGAGCTGGTCCATAACGAGGCGGACCATATTGCTCGGCACGGCGAAGCCGATGCCCTGATAGCCGCCTGTTTTTGAGAAAATTGCAGTATTAATTCCTATCAAATCGCCTTTTATATTGACCAGAGGTCCGCCGGAATTGCCGGGATTTATAGCGGCATCCGTCTGAATAAAATTTTCATAATCTGCAATGCCGACATCCGCACGCCCGAGTGCGCTTATGATGCCCATTGTAACTGTATGACTCAAGGCAAAAGGATTCCCGATGGCAAGAACAAATTCACCAACCTGCAGTTTGTCGGAATCCCCCCAGGGGACCACAGGGAGATCTCTTGCGCTGATCCGTATGACCGCAAGATCGGTTTTTGGATCTGATCCAATAATTTTTGCTCTGAAACTCCTCTTGTCAAAAAGGATGACCTTTATCTCATCCGACTGCTCAACCACATGGTAATTGGTGATTATGTAGCCATCGGGAGAGACAATAACTCCGGAGCCGAGGCTTTGCTCTTTCCATTTTTTCGCGCCGCTGTCAGGAAAGGGATACAGGAAATCAAAGAAATCGTCAAAAGGAGACGGTTGTTTCTTTAGCGTCTTAATACTTGAAATATTTACAACCGCAGGCGAAACAGCCCTTACTATCTCGGAAAAACCTCGCGATGTATCGGTTACCGGGGCAGGCACCCTGGGTGTAAACGGCATATACGACGGAGCGACGCTCCTGATCAAAAAATGGTAGGTGACGCCGCCAAGCAGAAATCCTGTCAACAGTAGCACCGGTATCCACAACAGAGGTTTTTTCATGGTTTATTTTAACATTAATTTTCTCTGATCCCCAACTCTAAGGGTGATCTTTTTGGAGTCCAGATATTCAACAAAAGGGAGCGCATACTTTCGCGTAGTCCCGAGCATGTCCCTGAATTCGGCGATAGTCATTTCAGCTTTTCCCTCATAGAACTTCCTGAGCAGGGAGATCATCGTATCGTATTTGTCCCTGGTAATATAAAGGGAATCATTTATTCTTACCAGCAGTCCTTCTTTTGTAAGCAGTATGAGGAGGTCATTAAGTTCTTTTTCCCTGATTGACAATTGCCGGGCCAGTTCATTTTTCAGCGGGGCCTGATATCCCTCTTTGTCCAGTATTGCCAGTATGCCCTGCTTTATCCCTTCATTCGTATTGGAGAGGGCCACGCTGAAGCCGGCGAGCCGCACTATATCCTTATCTATCACAATCTCATTTATCAGAGCAACGAGGCCGTCGAAAACTTTTTCATCATCTTTCCGTCCAACCCTTATCCTGGCCCTCAACTCCTCCCTGGGCATGCCCTGTTTTAAAGGATTTTCCTTGTGAAAACGGCCTGCCTCGGCAATTACCGCTTTCCTGAATGCATCGAAGCTGTCCTGGTGAAAAAGAAGGGCCTGACTTTTAACCAGGACGCCCTCTTTTAAAAGCTGTTTTACCGCTGATTCTATTTCCTGAATATCACCCTGGACCCAACCGATAATCTCATCCCCGGAGACCCCTGCAAGCCCGGAGCGCAGCACTTTCATCCCGATCTTGTCCTTCAGTGTCCCATGCCTGAAAACCGCCAGGTCCTCTATCCCAGCTTTTTTTCTCCTCCGGACAGGAAAGGGATCAAGGATTACACCGCCTCCGATAGTCTCCAGCGGTGAGAACCTCCGAATGATATACCGGTCACCGGAAAGCGCCACTACCGGCTCTTCAAGGCGGAACTGGCAGTAGCAGGATACACCTGGTTTTACCTCCCCTCGGCCCTCCTCGCTATTGTAAACAATAATCCGCGCTATGGTCTCGGATGTGCCTGTATAAAAATGGACGCGGTCCCTGCTTTTGACAGCCGGCGAATCTTTCAGTATTTCCAGTTCGGCATCCAGCGCCCGGGTGGACAGAAGTTTATCAGGATCAACAACAACATCACCCCTATTAAGCGACTCGCGGTCGACACCCTGCAGATTGATCCCTAGCCTCTGCCCTGCATATGCCTTTTCAGTGCTTCTGCCGTGGGTTTGAAGCCCCCTCACTTTTGTTGTAATTGATGAGGGAAGTATTTCTACGGAACTGTCCAATGTTATGGCTCCGGACAGTGCTGTTCCCGTCACCACTGTCCCGAACCCCTTGAGAGTAAATACCCGATCGATGGGCATTCTGAAAAGGCCCCGGATAAGTTTAGGCTGCACTTTGAGCGCAATGTCCATGATCAGGTCTTTCAGCGTCTCGATATTCAACCCTGTATTCGCAGAGACGGGGATTATATCTGCATGCTCAAGAAAAGTGCCTTTCACAAAGCTCCGTATATCGTCGGTTACGAGGCGCAGCCAGTCTTGCTCAACGAGGTCCGCCTTTGTAAGGGCAATTATTCCGGCCTTGATTTTCAGAAGCTCGCATATGGCGAGATGCTCCCGGCTCTGGGGCATTATTCCTTCATCAGCAGCGATTACCATCAGTACCAGATCAAGGCCCCCTGCGCCTGCAAGCATATTCTTAATGAGCCGTTCATGACCCGGCACATCAACAATTCCAACAGTAAGGCCATCGGGGTAACTGATACTGGCAAATCCCAGCTCTATGGTAATGCCGCGCTCTTTCTCTTCTTTAAGCCTGTCGGGATCGATGCCGGTCAGTGCCTTTACAAGAGAACTCTTGCCGTGATCAATATGACCTGCCGTGCCGAGGATAACGCTTTTGGAATTATGAACGGCGGACAAATTCATCAAAGCCCTTGAGTATCTTCAGGCCCAGTTCCTGGCTCTTTTCAGGGTGAAATTGAGTTGCGAAGATGTTGTCTTTCCACACCATCGAGACAAAATCAACTCCATAATCAGTCCGTGCGGCAACAACACCTTCATCTTCCGGCACAACGTAATAAGAATGGACAAAGTAGAAATATGCATTGTCCTGAATGCCGTCAAAAATTGGCGGCTTTCTGAGCAGCCTGGCGGTATTCCATCCCATGTGGGGGATTTTTAGCCTGTCAACCCTGAATTTAACGACCTTTCCCCTTAAAACATCCATCCCCCTGCAGAGACCGAACTCTTCTGATTCGGTGAAAAGTATCTGAAGACCGAGGCATATGCCGAGATAGGGCTTGCCCTTTTCAATCTCTTTCGTGATGCTGTCGAGGAGGCGCAAATCATCCAGGTTGCGCATGCAATCCTTGAAAGCTCCCACGCCCGGCAGCACAACACCCTTTGCGTCGGCAATGACCTTGGGGTCAGCGGTTATCCTTGCATCAGCGCCGATCCTTATGAACGCCTTCTCAACACTCCTTATATTCCCCATTCCATAATCAACAATTGCAATCACTTTTCAACTCCTTAAAGTTACAAAAAAGTCGCTGACCTTACCGCTATTTTTAATTATAATATAATTCCAGGATTATTTTATTCCTATATTCCGGGATATACCGGTGGGTGAAAGGTTCGGACACGTAAACTGTTATGCCCGAGGTTCTTAATCGGGCATCCAGACGTCCATTCACAAAGAGAGCTTTATAAAAATTTAATGAGAAAAATGAAGAGGCCCCGTCATGTTGGGGCCTCTTCATTGATGTTTCTTCAGGTCCGTTTTAAACTAAGCTGCCCTGACATCCTCACAGCAGTTGTCACCCAGGATCGTCCTTAAATCTTCCTCGGGCGTGTCCGCGATCGGTTTTATGTCAAAATTCTTTACGAGGACGTCAAGAACATTGGGTGTGATAAACGCCGGAAGCGTGGGGCCAAGGCGGATGTCCTTAATGCCCAGGTGCAAAAGAGTCAAGAGTATGGCCACGGCCTTCTGTTCATACCATGAAAGGACAAGGGAAAGTGGTAGTTCATTCACCCCAACATTAAAGGCCTTGGCTAACGCAAGCGCTATCTGGACTGCAGAGTATGCGTCATTACACTGGCCTATGTCCAGCAGCCTCGGTATGCCGCCTATGTCGCCCAGGTCCTTGTCGAAGAAACGGAATTTGCCACAGGCAAGAGTCAGGATAACCGTGTCCTTTGGCGCTTTTTCCACAAATTCCGTGTAGTAGTTCCTGCCGGGCTTTGCCCCGTCGCAACCGCCCACGAGGAAGAAGTGGCGAATATTTCCGGACTTGACAGCCTCGACCACTTTTCCCGCAACACCCAAAACAGCATTTCTGGCAAACCCGGTCATAACCTCTTTGCCCGGCGCATCTCCATCAAATCCCGGAAGCGAAAGGGCCCTTTCTATAACAGGTGCAAAATTGCCGTCTGAAACATGAGGGATATCAGGCCAGCCCACAAGTCCACATGTAAAGATGTTGGCCTTGTATGAATCAAGAGGCTTTTGGAGGCAGTTGGTGGTCATCAGGATTGCGCCTGGGAAATGAGCAAACTCCTTGTGTTGGTTCTGCCATGCGGTCCCGAAGTGGCCGTAGAAGTGGGGATACTTCTTCAGTTCGGGATATCCGTGCGCGGGCAACATCTCGCCGTGGGTGTAGATGTTTATCCCCTTTCCCTCCGTCTGTTTCAGAAGGTCGAAAAGATCTTTAAGGTCATGGCCTGAAATCAGGATTGCCTTGCCATTCCTGTGACCAAGCGGAACATTTGTCGGGACTGGATTACCGTAGGTCCCGGTGTTTCCCGCATCCAGAAGTTCCATGGTCTTGAGGTTTATTTCTCCACATTTAAGCACAAGCCCAATCCAATCGTTTAGGCTAAGTTCGGTCTTTGTCATGTCTGCCAGGGCTTCACTCATAAATGCATAGACCGCATCGTCGGTTTTTCCGAGGATCTGAGCATGATCTGCATAGGCGGCCACACCTTTTAAGCCGAAGAGCAGGATGTCCTGAAGCGACTGTATATCAGGGCTGATCGCAACATCGGGCACTTTTTCGACAACCTTTCTCCCCTGCTTTGCCAACTCATCGATTGAATCCGCAGGCTTAAATGATGCGCTGCCGTGCGTGAAGTCTGTTTTGCCGCCTGCAGCCTTGACCCTTACCTTGAGAGCCTCGCGAAGACCAACGCACTTGTTGATCAATCGTTCGAACGGTTCGGGGTCGAAGTTCACGTTAGTGAGTGTAGAAAAAAGCCCTTTGGTTATAAATATGTTTACTTCACGATCAACTACGCCCACCTTTCTTCCTTCAACTGCCTGCAATGAAAGACCTTTCATTGCATAGATCAAAAGATCCTGCAATGCCGACAACTCCGGGTCCTTTCCGCATACTCCCATCTTGGTGCAACCCTTTCCCTGCGCTGCTTGCTCACACTGATAACAAAACATGAATACCTCCTGAAGTTTATTTGTCCGGCCTGAAATTCCAAGTACACGCCAAGGTATACTCAATTTGCGGCTTTAATTAAGTTTACAATTATAAGTTTAAAGTTGGTATGACGCAGGTCATATTTACCGGAAAGTCAGCAAAATTGCATCGAGATATTAATGTCCTGTTCCTAACAGTTCTTTACATTATTTTGTCGTCATTCCGGGCTTGACCCGGAATCCAGTTCCCTGATTTTTCTGGATTCCCGCCTTCGCGGGAATGACAAGACATGCAAACTTACATCTGAGACACCACACTAATATATGATTAACATCATACAACTTCATTAGCCGCTGTTGTTATAGTATGGTATCCGGCATGCAGCGGATAAATATCAAGGGAGGCCTCAAATGGACGATACAACAGAAAAGAAGGATATTCCCCTGGAGATAGAAATATCGGATGATGATATTTTTGAGGCTATGAAGGATATCCAGGGCTATCTGGACATCACTCCTGCCGATCTGAAAGAGATTTACAAGTTTGCCTATCGTCACGCTTACGACAGAATTATGAAGTCGGTCCGGGCCCGCGACATCATGACAAGGGAAGTTTTTTCAGTTAGAAGATCGACCCCCTTAAAGGAAGTTGCCGAAGTGATGGCTGCCAGGGGAGTTTCCGGGGTGCCTGTTCTTGAAGATGACGGAAGAATAGCAGGGGTCATTTCAGGAAAGGACTTTCTGGCAAATATGGGCGCCAAAGACAAAAAGAATTTTATGGCTGTTGTTGCAGAGTGTCTTAAAGGCGAGGGATGTATCACAATGCCGATCCGCTGTAAAAAAGCTGAAGACCTTATGACATCTCCGGCTATAGCCGTTGACGAAAACACAATGGTAACGGAGATAGCCGCCATTTTCTCTGCAAAAAAAATAAACAGGGTCCCTGTTACGGATAAGAATGGGGCGCTCATCGGCATTGTTACGAGAACTGACATTGTGCATAGCTCTACGGTCAGGCTCAGGACCTGACTGGAATGCCACCGCTCAACATGATCATGGAATATCTGCAAAAGATGAAGGGTTCGACGAAGAGCCCGCCTGCAGTCGGCCTCTCTGAAGTCCTATGGTCCTGGATAGGTGCTTTTCTGGGCATAGCGACAGTTGCCCTGATCAGTTACAAGCTTTTGGAAAGCACAGGATTTACCCTGATAATAGGCTCTTTCGGCGCTTCCGCAGTATTGATCTATGGCGCTATAAAGAGTCCTCTGGCACAACCGCGCAATCTTATCGGCGGGCATGTTCTTTCTGCTCTTGTCGGCGTCACCTCCTGGCAGATGTTCAGTAGCCAAATGTGGCTTGCCGCTCCTTTGGCAGTTGCAACAGCTATAGCCGTAATGCATACAACAAAAACACTGCATCCACCTGGTGGAGCAACAGCGCTCATAGCTGTTATAGGGGGTGAGAGCGTTCACAAGCTCGGATATTTATATGTTATTCTTCCAGCAGGTGCAGGCGCATTGATTATGCTCCTGGTCGCTCTTTTGGTAAATAATATACCTAAAACCAGAAGGTATCCTGAATTCTGGTTCTGATGGCTATGATCGTTTTTGACAGGAAAGGATAGAATCTGATGATAATCCAATCGCTCAATGTCGGACTTCCGGCCAAAGAGATATTTTTTGGTAAAGAGGTCATAACGGGCATCTGTAAAAAACCTGTTATGGGCCCCGTGCACCTCACGAAGACCGGTTTTGCCGGTAACGGAGTTGCTGACTTGAAACACCACGGGGGACTTGATAAAGCGGTTTGTGTGTATGGCGCCAATCATTATCCTTACTGGGAGGAAGTACTTAAAAGGATCTTGCCTGCGGCTGCTTTTGGCGAGAACCTTTCACTTTCCAACGTTGATGAGGCTGAAGTATGCATAGGCGATATTTTTCAGCTGGGGACTTCAGTCGTTCAGGTAAGCCAGCCCCGTCAGCCGTGCTCAACCCTTGCGGCGAGGTATGGCAGGAGCGATATGGTGAAGCTTGTTGTCGATTCCGGAAGAACCGGGTACTATTTCAGGGTGCTCGAAGAGGGGATTGTGGAAACCGGAAATGCTCTTATTCTCAAGGAAATGGATCGTAACGGTATAACCGTTTCTTTCGCCAATCGGATATACCATCATGACAGGAAAAACCGTGAGGGAATAGAAAAGGTTTTAGCAATTGAGTCTCTCTCAGAATCGTGGCGCGAATCATTTATTAAATTGAGAGAGGATTCCTGCCATCATTAAAAGCTTATATTTTCTAACAGTAAAATCTGTCAGGCTATAGGGAATCATATATTTCCTATAGCCTGACCCTTTTCTACTATTCGACCGGCGTTACCACTGCCATCACTACCAGTTTTTCACCTTTATTTGCCTCAAATCCATGCTGCACCATTGGATCGCAGAGAATGCATGTTTTTTCATCAGCCTCTATGCTCTCATCACCGACCGTAAAAGTACCTTTCCCCTCGACGCAGTACATGAGAAGCCTGATCGGAGCCTTATGCGGCTCAAGCTTTTGTCCTTTATCAAGACACATCAAGGCTATACGCATTTCAGGTTTATCGGAAAGCATCTCCCTTGAAATCTTGCCGCTATCAAATTTTATCAACTGCTTGAGATTGAGCACTTCCATAGTATCCTCCCTTATTCATTAGTATAGAGTCCATCTTTCCAACTTACTGCTTGACGCGGACTTCTCTGACCTCAACTTTTGAGGTTGACAAAGGTATAAAAAATTTGATCGGTCTGTAACAGTTAAGTATTCTGGTTTTGCTCTCGCAGTTTTTTCATCAGCCGTTCATACTTCTCTGCACCGACGCATTCCTTGGCAGCCGGACACCACTCAATGCATGAGGGTACCATGTCCCGAGTTATTGTTTTTCCACACCCTTTGCAGTTCATCTCAGGCTCATCTGTCCATATTTCATTTTTTTGGGTGCAAAAGGCACAAATCAATTCTTCCGGGTACGGATTCCTTATCTCCCTGCTTCCTGGGCAACTCTCTTTCATAATTCTTAGTTTAGCACCATATCACACACGACGCTATGATTCAGGTCATAAAAAGATAAAATATTAGTTGGTAAAATAGAAGATGATTGTAGGGCATATGTTTCAGAGCAAATGACGCCGGAGGAAAAAGCACTTATGGACATGACTGCTCTACCAGTGACTGGACACCCGGCAGCGTCTGATCTTGGTGGATTGCATTAAATGAATGTATACTTTCAGTAATGGGCCAACGTTAATCAGGTAAATAAAAAAGGAGATTGCCATGGAACTATCCGCCTCAACCAAGATCGCCGATCTGTTGACAAAATATCCATTTTTAAAAGAGCTTCTCATAAATTTCGACCCGCACTTCAATGCGCTTAACAACCCTGTTATTATGAGGACCCTCGGCCGTATTGCGACAATGAGCAAAGTCTCTTTCATGACAGGCGTCTCGCTCAAACAGTTATTCCCCTTCATTGTCGCTGAAGTGAAGAACAGAACAGGCGAAACGCTTATCGTAAAACTTAATGAGCCTGAAGGTCAGTCCGATGAGTCGACCCAGCGGCTTGAAACCCTGAAAGGGATTATCAAGGATCTGCACAAAGGCGGCGACAAGCAACTCCTTACCGAGCGCTTCAACGAACTCATCAAAGACGTTGCACCATGGGAAATAGCGAACATGGAGCAGCAGTTAATGGCGGAAGGTATGCCGCAGGAGGAGATAAAAAGACTCTGCGACGTCCATGTTGAGGTATTCAAAAAATCTCTTGATAGGAAGGTCGTCCCAGGTTTGCCTGCCGGCCATCCCGTGCATACCTTAATGCTCGAAAACAGGGCCGCTGAAGATATCATGAAAGAGATTGAAGCGGTCGGCGGCATACAGGACGACGGGAAGCGGCTGTCAGCTCTTTTTGAACGGCTGTCGGAACTTGATGTCCACTACATAAGAAAAGAAAACCAGCTTTTCCCCATTCTCGAGTCAAAGGGGATATCGGGTCCGTCGAAGGTCATGTGGTCGCTCCACGACGATATCCGCGCAATGCTGAAGGATGTGAAGGCAAAGATTCGATCTGGCAGCGTCAAGGAAGTCGAGATAAAAGCCGTACTATATATGATCAACGACATGATCTATAAGGAAGAGCATATATTCTTCCCAATGGCGCTAGAATCACTTACCGAAGAAGATTGGGGACGGGTCCGGGATGGAGAAGATGAAGTGGGCTACGCCTGGGTAAAGCCGGAGAGCACCTGGCAGCCATCGTCACGCGCTATGAGCGTAGAGCGCATGATCGAAAATATAGGACGTATAAATCTCGATACTGGACTTCTTACCATTGAGCAGATAAATCTTATTCTCACCAATCTGCCCCTGGATATATCATTTGTGAACGAACAGGATGAGGTCATCTATTACTCTCAGACTCCTGAGAGGATATTTCCCAGGAGTCCCGGCATTATCGGCAGGAAAGTACAGAACTGCCATCCTCCGAAAAGCGTTGATACAGTTGAAAGAATACTCGAAGCTTTTAAGGCGGGGACACGGGACGTTGCGGATTTCTGGATTCAAATGAAAGGCCGTTTTCTGCATATCCGGTACTTTGCCGTGAGGGATAAGGAGGGAAAGTATAAAGGAACGCTTGAAGTAAGTCAGGATGTGACTGAAATCAGGAATCTCGAAGGCCAGAAACGTCTTTTAGACTGGAATTGATTATATTCATCACCTGTTTTCTATGACATACATCATATTTTTTGCAATGCATTACATTATATGATAATATTAGTTCGGCTGGGTGTAATTGCCCGATACGTCGCAGCTTTGCTGCGGGCTATTTATTAAAAACATTTTAAAGGAGATTAACCATGGACATATCGGTTATAGCAACCATCGGCTTTACCTCTCTTGCAATCGTCGGGATACTTATCCTCTTGGTGAGGACCGGCAAAAAGACATAATCCAGGATAGCAGATTTTTTGGCGAAAACCAGCGCAGGGAACGGACATTTTTATTTTAGCGATAAGGGTACTTTTTTATTCGGTATTAAAGTGTCACTCAAATTCTATTTCCCGATCTGATAAAATCCTCGAACGCCTCTGCGCATCGGCCATAAATATTTGAATGTTCCCTGACTCCTGAAGTAAAGTCGAAAACCCATTCCTTCATCCTTTCGAGAAAAATCGCATCATTGGTGAGTGCAAGGAACTCCAACTCCGCGCTGAAAAGATCGGGCGGCTCGCCTTCATAGCCGAAGTGCAGCCCGTGTTTCTCATACAACTCCCGGACCTCAACAGATGCGTTGCCGTATACTACACCCTCCCGATAGTAAGACTCGTAGGGCGGACAGAGAAGACGCGGGAACGCTGAGATGAAAAGCCTTGTGTATTCTGCCTGCATATCTTCGAGGGACATGCTCTTCAGCTCCCCCTCGCACAACGGACCGGAAAAATCAGCGGTCCTGGATATCTCTCCAAGCTCCTGCAGCGTATCCTCTGTCGGGTACGAAAAAACGAGGGAGAAGTAACGGAAGAGGTCCATCATTGGCCGGCCTCCTTCACCGGTAATATCTCGACCAGCTTCAGGAAAGCCAGCACGAGGAACGCCATCACCCCGGCAGTGATCAGAAGTTCAACAATGGAGGGGAAATAGCTGTAGTACGAAGAAAAGACATTCTGCGGATTACCCAGGGTCCCTTTTATCTGGCCGACAGCTATCGGATAGCTCCACTCCACGGTCTCGCTGAGGAAGACAACGGGCACCTTCAGCGGCATGTTGTTATAAGCCGGCGGCAAGAGAAGTAAGCGGTGTGCGAACACGCCTATGATCACGGACAGGCTTCCCTGTATCAATCTCTTTTTGTCCATCGGATATTTGACGAAGAGATAGACCGACAAGAGGATAAAGACAATCTCAACAGCGTGGAGCAGTGGATACCTGGTGAAAACAAGCTTAAGGGCCTCGAAATCCTTACCAGTGTTCCACCAGAAACGTATCACAAAATCGTTGCCGTAGATGAAGAGCATGATGAGGGCAGCGACAGACGAAACCTTGGCGAGGAGAGCATAGGTGGCCTTAAGCTTCTCGCTGTAGCCGAAGACAAAGAGGGACGCGAGGATTACAACGGCAGGGCCCGTAGCAAGGGCAGCTGCAATAAAGGTAGGCGCGAGCGTGCCCCCGTACCACCACGGCCTGGCCATTTGCGTGGCGAGGACCCATGCAGTTACGGTATGAATAAGAATGGCGAGGGGCAGCGCAATGGGAGCCAGGAGCTTAGCCCTTTTGCCGGAATCTTCCCTGAGCTTCGCCATCTCATCAGGCGTCACCTCTTTTTTCCCCACGATGCCGTAAAACGGCAGTTTAACGCCGTTGGCAACGATGTCCGGGTACATGAGGGTGTACGTGTACAGAGCAGAAACGACCGCATACGCGGAAAGCACCAGAAAGTCCCACGGCAGCATGGATTTGAAATTCGGATGGAGGACCATGTTGTAAAGCCTGTCAGGCCTGCCGATATCAGGCAGAAGGATGCCCATCGCTCCCATTGCAAAAAGAAAAGCTGTAAGGGCCGCAACCCTGGCGATCGGCTTCAACTGTTTGGCATCGAAGATATAGATAGCGGAGGAGACGACAAGTCCTCCGGCAGCCGTGCCCACAAAAAATGCCCACGTGGCCACATACAATCCCCATGAAAAGGGGTTCCTCATATTCGTAGCTATCAGGCCGCTGTAGAGCTGGTACATCCAGGCGATAAGCCCCAATACCGCTACCGCGGTTAGACCCTTAAGTATATTATTATAGTTTTTTCCCATAGTTTATACCTCCCTTTCCTTCTTTCCTCGCGGGCGGAATGTAGAAAACCTTTGGATCGGTCCCCAGATCAGCCATCAGCTTGAACACATCCCGTGCGCGAATAATCTTCGAGACCTCGCTGTTGGGATCGTTCAGGTCTCCGAAAGTCCTGGCATTCCCCGGACAGCCGCGTACACAGGCGGGAAAAAGTCCCTGGTCAATATACTGAACACAGAAAGTACATTTTTCGACTACGCCTTTAGGCCTCTTCGGGGCAAAGACGAGCCTGCCGTCCTTTGTCCTATGTTCAAGAGGATAGCCGTAGCGGTAGTCCTTTACCTTGAACCAATCCTCTTCAAAACCCGCATTCCTGAATCCCTCTCTGAAGCTGTCGTCCGCATCCTGCCAGTTGAACTGACGCACGCCATAAGGACAGGCTGTCATACAGTAGCGGCAGCCGATGCAGCGTTCGTAATCGACAAGCACGATACCGTCTTCTCTCTGCCAGGTGGCCCCTACAGGGCAGACCTTGACGCAGGGCGCCTTTTCGCAGTGCTGGCACGGGACGGGAAGATAGACCTCCGACAACTCCGGATATTCACCGGCTGGGATCATATGTTCCTTTGACCCCGTTGTCTCGACCCTTTGCCACCATGTTCCGGGCGGAAGCGAATTATGTATCTTGCAGACAACAGCGCAACTTCTGCAGCCGATACAGCGGTTGAGATCAATGACCATTCCTAATTTACGCATTCTCCACCCCCTCAGCCTTTTTCACATCGCACACGCACTCGTTCCAGGCAGTTGTGGGCTCCCAAATCCCCGGGGTGAAATAGATGAGATGCGCCGCTTTGATCCATGGATACGTCAGCGAATTGTATGATGTCCCCTTCAGGTACTTGCTCCACCAGCCCTCTTCAAAAACTGCCACACGGTAATGGAGACCGGGGTCGAGGACAGCATACGCGTAGACCTTGCCCCTCGCATTGAATGCCTCGACAAGATCACCCTCTTTAATGTTCCGTTCAACAGCCGCCTTCGTATTGATAAATACCTTAGGTTTGAAATCCTGAAGTTCAAGAAGACTGATATTATTACTGTGCGTGGAATGCACCCGGTAAAGAGAGTTCCTGGTGATCAGGGCAAACTTGTATTTGTCCTTTGCCCCTGCAGCCTTGTGCTCGGTATCGATGAAAGGGTCTTTATGCACAGGCAATGTCTCGCCCGTATCTATGAAGACATCCTCATCTTTGTAGTACTCTATTCTTCCGCTCTTCACAAAACGCGCTGTCTTGGGCAACGGCACAGGATAGGATACGGGCGGGAACGGTTTCATGCTCTGGATCTGCTCATAGAACATGAACTGACGTTTGTTGGGAGTGGGCAGGTTCATCCTCACCGGCCCCTGTTTGAGCATATCAACGGTAATATCCTGCACCTGCGGTCCGCCCGTCTTCAGCATCAGCGCTGCCGCGTCGAGGCTCGCCTGCTGTGCGATCTCCCTCGCAAGCTTGAGTGTCCATGTGCCGTTTTTCCTCGCATCCTCTTCTTTCCTGAACAAGTCGGGATTACTATAGAAATCCGCAATGCTGTCCTGCATTTCCTTGTTGCCTGTCTTTATTGCCAGCCTCTTTGCGATCTCCTTAAAAATCCATATCTCAGGCATGCACTGGAAGAGGGGCTCGATCGCAGGCTGCTGCAACTGGACGTACGGATGGGCGACGGTGGCGGTGAGTTCGTATTTCTCATACCATGCCACACCAGGCAGCACAACGTCCGACCAGAGGCAGGAAGTGCTCATCTGAAAGTCTGTCGTGACAATCAGCTCCATTTCGCCTTTTGCCGCTTTCTCCCTCATCCTGTCTGCCATGTTGTGCTGATCAAAGGGATTGCCCCAGCCGTAGATAAAGGCCTTGACCCCATTCCCGGGATGGGGGATTTCAGTGTTGTATTTTTTAAATTCCTCGCTGTTCCGGTACTCGTCATTCATCCAGAGGAGGTAGTTGAGCCATTTGTTCTTCTTGTCCTTAAAGCCCCACCATGCTCCCAGCGGCCAGCGGACACGATACTGACCTGCATAGGTAGAGATACCGGCGCCGGGTTTTCCCAGATTGCCGGTAAGGGTAACAATAAGAGAGAGCGCCCTTCCCTTGAGGTCACCGTGGTACCACTGGTAATTACTCGCCCCGTAAACGATATGAAGCGGCTTCGCAACGGCCATTTCCCTGCCGAGCCTGATAATCATTTCAGTATACTCGCCGACCCTCGATTCCTCCGGCGCTATCATGCGCGCCGCTTTTTCAGGAGTGTAATCCTTATTAATGAGTTCCGTAAGAAGCTGGAAGACCGGCTTCACCTTCACCTTCGTGCCGTCGGCAAGAGCAACATCGAACTCGCCTTCAAGAGCAGGATCGAATTCCCTCTTAAGGTTTTCAGGGTCGGGGATAGCAAAACTTTTCGTCTTGTTATTGTAGACCACAAAGAGGTCGCGGTATTCCGGTATCCTGGCTTTCATCCCGGCTGCGGAGCCTGCAAGAGACCTCACCTCGGAAGCCCGGAGTTTTTTATTGTTGTCCATGCGCACCAGAAGAGGCATGTCGGTGAATGTTTTGATGAATTCTTCGTCGTAAAGCTTCTCATTGAGAATAACGTTTACTATACCAAGGGCAAAAGCTGCATCAGAAGATGAATTGATCTGAACCCATTCATCAGCCTTGGCAGCGGTGGGGCTATAATTGGGATCGACGACAACGAGCTTGCCTCCCTTTTCCCTGCTTATATTCAGGAACTTGGCATCCGGCACTCGTGTAACCATGACATTGGAGCCAAGAACTACGGTATATTTCGAATTGGTCCATTCAAGCGATTCGAGTTCTTCGGTCTGCACACCAAAGGTCATCGGCCAGAAAGCAGGCAAGTCCCCGTTCATTGTATATGCATGGATCATGCTCCAGTCATACATCGAAGCAAGACGCATCAGCGCTCCCTTGTGCACGTACCCTGTTCCGGGGACCTGAATGTTGCCTGCAACAGACTCGGGGCCGTATTTCTTCATGATATCCGCAAGCTTGTCCCCGACATAATCGAGGGCCTCGTCCCAGCTGACCGCCCGGAATTTACCCTCTCCCCTCTTGCCGACCCTGATGAGAGGCTGCTTGAGCCGGTCCGGCCCGTAAATCAGGTTGAGCATCGACTGTCCCTTCAGGCATCCCCTGGGATTGTATTCTTTTTCAGGATAATCGGCAGCCTGCACAAGAGAGGCAATCCTGCCTTTGTAGACCATGGCATTGAAACCGCATGCGCCGGTGCAATTAGGCGAGCAGGTAGACCTCACATACTTCAGCAGCGAAATATCATCCTCCGCCGAATGAGCGAGTTGGAAATAACGGGAACCGGCCACCGCTGCAGTGGCGACAGCGCAAATCTTCATAAAGTCTCTTCGCGTAATATCCATAAACTACCTCCTGTCCATTGGTTGCAACGCCTGTTTTCTCTATCCTATTTTGCGTTTGCTCCGCCGTATCTCTCGTCATAAAACTTTTTTATCTTCTCGAGCTGTTCCTTGCTCATCCCTTTGAGATACCATTCGTGCCGCACATCCGGCTCCAGATACTTCTTCATGAGTTCGTTGTATAGCTCAGGGCCGGCCACGTTTTTTACCTCGGGCAGGAATTCCGAGTAGAAGTTTTTTGCAACATCATAGATACCGTGCCACCACGCATAATCAGGACCGGACATGGCTGCACCGTGGCGTGCGCGTCTTCCCTCGTGATGCCAAAGCTCAAAGTAAATCCAGTCAAGCTTGCTGTCAAAATCCGATTTGGATATTTTGCCCTTCGCCTTGAGTTCGTTTCTTATATTGGTTGCGGGGACCGCAAATTTTTCGTCATAGAAATTCACGAGGTTGTCGAACTGATTATAGAAACCCTCCACATATGGGGCCGAATGGCAGCTGTAGCATACATCTTTCATGTTCTGGCGGCGTTTATCTGCATTTTCGAGTTTCTTCGATATCGGCGGTCTGAGCGTCCAGCTGATTCTCGCCCCTACATCATGGGTTACAGGCAGGTTCGGCGTTGCGCCCATGTGGCAGGTCGCGCATGTCGGGGCAGCGGTGTAGTCTTTTCCTACGACCCAGGAATCCTTGTGCATATTCATCCGTTTTTTGTTAGCTTCATAGAGAATGCCGTGCTTCGATTCCTGATATATCTCCATCTGCGGATGGTCCGGACCGAGATGGCATTTGCCGCAGGTCTGGGGTTCCCTCGCCTGGGCCTTTGAAAAGTTATGCCTTGTATGGCAGGCTGAACAGGAACCTTTTGAACCGTCCGGGTTGATACGTCCGATGCCGGTGTTGGGCCAACTGTCAGTATCGAGTTTTCCGTTAGCCAGCACCTTTACTTTTCCCCCGTGACACTGCAGGCAGCCGACTGCAACCGCCTCCCGCCCGCCAACTACCTCACCAAGGTAATTGTCCAGTGAATTAAGGATATCTCCAGCCATGGCATGGTGGCTTGTTGTCATCTCCCGGACTTCATTAGGATGGCACTTTGAACAACGCTTGGGTGTGACAAGCACTGCTATAGTAAAGCCGTTATGGTCCATTGCATCGGGGTCTGATTTCTCAGCCTTGTGACAACTATAGCAGTCAACCTGCTTTCCAGCATGCCTGCTTATTTCCCATTCCTTCACCAATGACGGTGATTGCGCATTGTGACATCCTATGCATGCCTGACCTTCATTGGAAACTTTGATTTTAGCTGCTTCTCCTGTCCCCTCGCCCGCAACGATCATCATACAAAAAAGTATAAGGGCCGTTGTCCATAAGAATGTTTTCCGCTTCATAAAGCCTCCTTTTCTAACGATATTTGTCGAATTTTGAGTCTATATTTCATGCGCCCCGTTCAAAGGGAAAATTGTCAAATATTGGCATATCCTACAAAATTGTATCCCTGAAATAGATAAATGTATAGTAAATATCAGCCGTTTATTCTGTTCACAGGTTATGACTTCCCGGCTAGGCACAACGTTTTCATTGTCATATCATAAGAGTTGTCGCTAAATTTGAGTATGATTTGTATCATATTTTTATCAAAAAATGAGTATTTAAATAATTTGTCCGTATGGCATGCTTCATGGCGCGAAATTTCTGCGGCACTTTAAAAATGAATTATACGCTTGAAGAAATTGCGAGGAGGCTGAAAGTGGGAACGCCTGGGTGACTTCTGTTATAGCTTCCCCTTGATCTCGGCAATATACCGTGAGGGAAGCATTGGGTATGTTCTCCCGAACTTCATTCTGTAAGCAGCGGACGAAAGGTAGAGTCTCTCCTTGGCCCTGGTACATGCAACATAGAAAAGCCGTCTTTCTTCTTCCAGCGCAGCACCGCTGCCGCTCATCGCAGACCTTTCGGACGGGAAAATTCCTTCTTCAAGGGCCGGCAAAAAAACAACTGACCACTCAAGCCCTTTTGCGGCATGTACAGTCATTATCTTAACGCTTTCTTCCTGGCTGATACCGTCCTGTTCCGATGACAGAAGACTGTCTTCCATAAATTCCGAAAAGGGTCTGCCCTCTGTTTCAACAGACAGCAACACGTTGGAAAGTTCTGAGACATTTTCAATGCGCTCCTCGTAGTCTTCCTTATATTGCACTTTCAGGTATTCGAGGTAGTTAATTTCCCGGATTATACTCATGAGGACTGTGTATGGTTTTTCTTCCACCGAAGCCCCGTGCTTCGATAGCAAGTCTAAGAGCGCGTCGGCATTGCACCTTTGTTTGCGCGAAAGTTTTGCGTCTTTTAAAGCCTGCGCCCAGTCGGTATTGAAGTTGTCAGTGATGACTCCGAAGGCCTTTTTCCCGATTCCCCTCGAAGGCGTGTTGACGACCCGGTCAAAGGCTGCGCCGTCCCGGTTGTTGGCCATAAGCCTGAGGTAGCATAGAAGGTCCTTTACTTCAGCCCTGTCGTAAAAAGCCAGGCCCCTGGCGATTTCGTAAGGGATGCCGTATTGCATGAAGCTGCTTTCCAGTCCCCTGGAGAGGAAACTCATCCGGATAAGGACTGCCATCTCCGAATAGGAATATGATGCGGAGAGTTCCCTGATCTTTTCGGCTATGCCCCGGTTTTCCGCGTTATTGTCCGCCACCTTGCCGTACTTCACCTCTCCATCCTGGTCCTTGTCCGTGTATAGCGTAAGTACCTTGTCAGACCAAATGCTGTCTACTCCGCTGATGATAATGTTCGCGACATCAAGAATTTTTCTGGTAGAACGGTAATTTTTTTCGAGCCTCATCTCAACGGCGTTGAAATCCCGTCCAAATTTCAGGACGTTTTCCGGGACAGCCCCACGCCAGGTGTAGATCGTCTGGAATGGGTCGGCCACAACAAAGATGTTATTTTTGTTCCTGTCCGAAAGAAGTTTTGTCAGGGAATATTGTATGTCGTTAGTGTCCTGGAATTCATCGACCATGAGAAAGTCATAACGGTCCTGCCATTTTTTCAATATCTCAGGCTGGTTCAGGAAGAGGTGGGTGGTGTAATAAATAAGGTCGTCGTAGTCCAGGGCGTTTGACCGCTCCAGTTCCATCTGGTAAGCCCTTGCCACTTCAGCATACTTGTTCCTGGGAAACGGCAGGGAGGCTATGTATTCAACAATGTTTCCCCTGTATGCCTGTTTTGCCTTTGTAACAGACTTCTGTGCATCATCTGCTTCCTTGGGATCAAGATTGAATTTTTTCAGGATATCCTTCAGCGTTTTCTTGCTGTCTGTCTGGTCGTAAATGACAAACTTCTTGTCGAAGTTCCTTCCGAGGGCGGCTATATCTTCCCGGAGGACCCTGACACAGAACGCGTGGAACGTGCTTACGGACCGGGGCTTGATTGCGAGCATCCTTTCAACCCGGTTGGACATTTCCTGGGCAGCTTTTTTCGTGAAAGTGATGGCGAGAATCCGGTTGGGTTTGAAACCCTTCTCCCTGATGAGATAGCCTATTTTGTGCGTCAGCACCTTGGTCTTGCCGCTGCCTGCGCCGGCCAAAAGCAACAGTGGCGAGCCGAAGTGCTCAACAGCAGCTTTTTGTTGCCGGTTCAGCCCTTGCAGCATTTATTAAAGGATGTAATACATATCCGACCGTCCGAAATCATATCAGCCTTTCCTTATTTTTACACCCTTATATATTTTATCGAGTTCGTTCTTAAGCCCGGGGAAAATGCCTTTCCTGTTCGTTCTTATCATTATGTTCCTGAATCCATCCCGTACACCCTCATATGAGGTAAGGATGGCCTGCAGTCCGAAGCCGTATTTTCGTATAATGTCGGCAACCTCCTTGATAGAACCCGGGCGGTCTTCAATAGCCAGATATATCCTGTTGCCCCCGTGGCGGCAACCTGTAACGTCTATGAGAGCGCGGAAAATATCCCTGTCCGAGATTATCCCCGCGAGTTTGCCGTTCTCAACTACCGGCAGGCAGCCGATCTGTTTGTCGTAGAGCACCATTGCCGCCTCTTCCACAGGGGTATCCTGCGTTGTAGTAAAAACATTGGTTTTCATCATGTCCCTGACCTTCATCTTTGCGAGAAGATAATGGAGTTCGTACACATCAAGCGAGGTCGCTGCCGATGGAGTATACTCCCTTATATCCCTGTCGGATACTATCCCCTTGATCCTGTCTCCTTTCACTACAGGAAGGTGCCTGATACAGTTTTCTTTCATCACTGTCAGAGCATCAATGATGCCATCGTCAGGGGCGGCCGTAAATACCTTTTTTGTCATCCAGTCAGATACAAACACATTGCACCTCCTATATGAAATCGGGTTATGGGTAATGGGTTATGGGTCATAGGAAAAAATACCCTTGCCCATAACCTATGACCCATTACCTGGTTCTTATACTCCCAAATATGCCTTTTTGACGTGTTCATTGTCGAGCATGGCAGAGCAGGTCCCCTGAAGCATTATTTTCCCGGTTTCGAGCACATAGGCCCTGTCAGCTATGCCGAAAGTCTGCTTGCAGTTCTGCTCAACAAGAAGCACTGTGTTGCCTCCCTCTCTTATCCCCTTTATGATGCTGAATATCTCCCTTACAAGGATGGGCGCCAGACCGAGCGACGGTTCATCAAACATAATGAGTTTGGGCATTGCCATCAGTCCCCTTGCTATGGCGACCATCTGCTGTTCCCCGCCGCTCAATGTACCGGCCCGCTGTCTTCTCCTCTCTGCAAGCCTGGGGAAAATGCTGAAAACCATTTCCTTATTACTGCTTCTCCGTTTCTTTGCTTCTCCCTTCAACGATCCCATATCGAGGTTTTCCTCAACTGTCATGTCCACAAAGAGTCTTCTCGCCTCAGGCACATGGGCTATTCCTTTTTCGATGAGTCTGAACGGTTTGACTTTGTGTATAGGCTCGCCCTCAAAGATCACCTCTCCCTTTTGGGGCCGCAGAATCCCTGAAATGGTCTTCAGTATTGTTGATTTTCCGGCTCCGTTTGCTCCTATAAGTGCCACCACTTCAGCTTTTTTAACCTCGAATGAGACATCCCACAGTACCTGGACATCCCCGTAAGAAACATCTATGTTGCGCACTTCAAGCATGTGCTGCCTCGCCCAGATACGCCTCGATCACGAGGGGGTTCTGTCTGATTTCAAGAGGGGTGCCTTCTGCGATCTTCTGTCCGTAGTTAATTACGACAATCCGGTCTGATATGGCCATAATGACTTTCATGTGGTGCTCGATGATCATCATGGTAATTCCTTTTGCTTTAATCTTATTGATGATCTCTATCGACTCGTTCAGCTCCGACGGATTCAACCCTGCAAAAGACTCATCGAGCAGCAACATGGCAGGCTGAGTTGCAAGCGCCCTTGCAATCTCAAGGCGTTTGCGTTTGCCCAGGGGCAGCCCCTTTGAAAGGGCTTGCCGGTCATCGTAGAGCCCGCTAAATGAAAGAATGTCCAGGGCTATTTCTTCAGCCTGGGCTTTATTTGCCGCCCTGAGAAATGCCGACGCTATCACGTTGTCCAGCACGGTCATCCTCTGAAGCGGCCTGACCACCTGAAATGTCCGGGCGATCCCGAGTTTGCATATCCGGTGTGTCTTCATATTTGATATCTTCGCGCCTTTGAAAAATACATCACCATGTGAGGGCTTGTAAAAGCCGTTCACCACATTGAAAAGTGTAGTTTTCCCTGCACCGTTAGGACCGATAAGCGCAAGGATTTCGCCCTTGTTCACGGAGAAGGAAACGTTACTGATTGCTGCGAGTCCGCCAAAAAACATCGAAATATTATTAACGTCAAGCATCAGGTGGTCCTCCCGGTGCGGATCAGCCTTTTCAGTTTTTTGAAATCACCGGCAATTCCGTTCGGCAGGAAGATTATGATGATGATCAGGAGCATCCCGAAAAAAGTCTGATGTGCGGACCCTAACATAGGGATAGACCGTATGACTTCAGACATCAAGATCATTATGATCGAACCAATGACCGGTCCCCAGAATGTAGCCACTCCTCCCACCATTACCACCATTATGGTAATTATAGAGATGTCATGAAGCGCAAAGACCACCTTGGGGTCGATATATCCCATATAATTGGTGTAGAATGCTCCAGCCAAACCTGTGATTACCGCACTTGAAGAAAGGGCTATTGTTTTATAAAGTGTAGTGTTTATGCCAAGGGATTCCGCGGCGTCCTGATCTTCCCTGATAGCGACGAAGTAGTATCCCAGCCTGGACTGGACCACTATCTTCACCAGATAAAAGGTTATGGCTGCAACAGCAAGGATAATGTAGTAATACCAGATCTTCTCCACCCACGTCCGCTCACGTATCATGATACCGACATCGCCCCCGGTAAGGTTGGTCAGGTTTTCCGCCGTGACCCGCAGCACCTCGCCCATGGCGAGCGTTGCCAGGGCAAAGTAGGGGCCGCGCAACCGCAAAACGATGAATCCGATGACGAGGGCAAAAAGCGCAACTGCCACAATGCTCAGGGGCAGGCCCCACCACGCAGAGAGACCTGTTTTCGCATAAAAGATCCCGGCAGTGTATGCGCCCACACCGAAGAAGGCGGCATGACCAAAGGAGACCTGTCCGCAGTATCCTCCCAGAAGGTTCCACGACATGCCTATCACCGACCACATCACAAAGAGGATGAGGATATGCATGAGATAGGAATTCAATCCGACAAGCGGCACAACAGCCAGAAGCGCAAGGATGACGAAGGGAAGGTATCGTTTCATTTTCCCAACCTCCTCTTTCTTGCAAGCGAAACTATACCTGCCGGCAGAAAGATGAGGGCTGCCACGAAGACCACAAACCTGGCCACCGGGGCCCATCCCATCCCAAGGTATGTCGCGGTCATCGATTCAAAAATACCGAGGATTATGCCGCCGATTATAGCGCCGGCAGTGGAGCCCAGGCCGCCGATAATGGTGACAACAAAAGCAATGAGCGTGAATTGTCCTCCCATGGAGGGGTAGAGATAGTAGATGGGGATAAAGAGGCACCCGGCCGCGCCCACAAGGGCAGAGCCGAGGCCGAATGTGAGCATGCGCATCCGGTCCACGTCCACTCCCATGATCAACGCAGCCTGAAAGTCCTGGGAAGTGGCCCGCACCGATTTGCCGGTGTCCGTTTTTGTGAGAAAGAACCAGAGGCCGGCTGTTATGGCCACAGCGAAGACAAAGGAGACTGTCCAGGGAATCGAGAGAGAAAGCTCGATGGGAGAGCCCTTCCAGTGATCGCTCAGATACCACGCGCTCGTGGCATATGAGACCGGAGTAGAGCGATAGTCCGACGTAAAGAAGAGCATTGCCAGGTTCGACAGCACCATTGCTATGCCCACTGTAAGGATGACCTGGTTTTCAGGCAAAATGGAGTCGACCTTAAGCACCGGCGTGATAAGAAACTTTTGGAGTCCGACCCCGATCAAAAACATCACAGGCGCGGCGATAAATACTGAAAGATACGGGTCTAAGCCAAAGAGCGTAAAGAGCCAGTATGCAATGTACATCGAGACCATCATCAGCTCGCCGTGGGCGAGGTTGATGATCTTCATGACCCCCATGATAAGGGTCATCCCGATACCTATCAGTGCATACAGCCCTCCCAGCAGAAAACCTGCGATGAGTGTCTGCAGTAAGACCTCAATCTGAGGCGCTGTCACGCTGTCAGGCTACCTCCTGTCCCTCCATTTCGGGATGGGATAAATATATTTCTGGTTCGCAAAGGCCAACGGCCACACGGTCTGGTGCTCGCCTTTTATTACCTGTCTCACATACGTTGCAGCAAAATTCTGGTTGTCGTAGCCTTCCTTATCCTCGAACCTTATATGGCCGAAGGCGGTTTCCATATTGGTAGCCTTAAGAGCGGCCCGAATGTCCTCCGGCGAGAAGCTTTTGGCCCTTTCCAAAGCGTTCTTTACAATATAAAGGGCGGAATAGGCAGCAGCCCCATGATAGGAGGGAAACTCCCCGTATTTCGTCTTGAACTTGTTCGCATACTCTCTTGCGCCTTTGAATTTGAGCTGAGGAGTCCAGAGTGTAGCAGTAAACGCATATTCCGCCGCATCCTTGGCATTGTCAACAAACTCGGGGATATCGAATCCGGCGCCTCCTCCGGCAAAAATTTTGGCATCAATTCTCAATTCTTTGATCTGGCGCATAAGCAGCGCTGCGTCATTGCCATAGGACACCATGAAGATTGCATCCGGATTGGCGGCTTTCACTTTGGAGAGGATGGGTTTGAAATCAATGGCGCCTTTTTCGTACTTCTCATTTACGACCACGTTGATGCCTGCCGCCTCAGCGTTTTTCGTCATGTCTTTCGAGCCGGAGCTGCCGAAGTCGGAGCTTTCATAAAGGATAGCGATAGTCCTGGGATGCACCACCTCTTTGAAGAAAGACATAAGGCCGTCCGAGTAATGAGCGCCTACCTGGTTAAGGCGGAAGACATATTTGTATTTCTGCCGGGTTATTTCATCCGCCGCGCTGGAAACCACCAGATAAGGAGTTTTTCTCTCCTCCGCTACTGCTGCCACAGCCTTTGCACAAGCCGAGGTATACTCCCCGACAATGATGGGCTGCTTATTGACATCAATGAGTTTTTCCACAATGGCCCGTGCGCTTTCAGGCTTACCAGAGGAGTCCTCGAATTCAAGGACAACTTTTCTTCCCTTGATGCCGCCTTTCGCATTGATCTCCTCAGCCGCAATCTCATATGATTTCTTTTGCATCTCGCCGAATTTTGCCGGGGAGCCGGTCAGCGGCAAGGGGATGCTCAATTTAAGAGGCTCTGCTGCATAGACACTGATGGAAAACATGCTGAAAATAAAAGCCCCAATCATTATTACCGATAAGCGTTTCATGCTGTCCTCCTCATTAGTTCTTTTCACCAAGACATTACATAATTGCACATTTTTTTAAAAAAATCCATGTTGACTAAAAAACTGGTGAAAACTATAATGCTCTTATGGCGCGCATCCCGAGTCCGAGTTACAGCATAACCATAAGGGCGGAAATTGTAAACCGTATAGGCATGTTCGCCCAACTTGCCACCGCTATCAGTAACACCGGCGGCGATCTTGGCTCTATTGATATCGTCCGCGCTGAAAAGGGAAAAATCGTCAGAGACATAACTGCAAATGCACAAGACGAAGAACATGAAAAAAGAATCGTCAAGGCAATAAAAAACATAAGCGGGGTTAAAGTCCTCAGAGTGATGGACCGCACCTTTACTGCTCACGAAGGGGGAAAGATCGAGATACGCCCGAAAATTCCTGTCAGAGACCGGGATGATCTTTCCAAAGTCTATACGCCGGGCGTTGCAAGGGTATGCAGGGACATTAATGAATGTATTGAGCACGCTTATCGCTACACGATAAAAGGGAATTGTGTTGCCGTAATCACTGACGGGACTGCTGTGCTCGGGCTTGGAGATATAGGCCCGGAAGCGGCCTTGCCTGTCATGGAAGGCAAGGCCATGATTTTCAAAGAATTTGCCGGGATTGATGCATTCCCCATTCCCCTGAAGACAAAGGACCCCGAAGAGATTATCGCTACTGTCAGAATAATCTCAACACCTTTTGGCGGTATCAATCTCGAGGATATATCAGCGCCAAGGTGCTTCGAGATAGAGCGGCGGCTCAGGGAGATTTGCGATATACCTGTTATACATGATGACCAGCATGGGACAGCGGTTGTTGTCCTTGCAGCTCTTATTAACGTCGGACGATTGCTGAGGAAAGACATAAAGAAATTAAGAATTGTGATCTCGGGCGCCGGCGCAGCAGGAATGGCCAATGCATGGATGCTCTCCGCCTATGGCATACTGGACATAATTGTATGCGACAGGGCTGGTGCAATTTACGAAGGCAGAAAGAGTGATATGAACCCTTACAAGAAGGCCCTTGCCCGAAAAACAAACCCGCGAAAGGTCAGGGGCAGCATTGCCGATGCCCTTAAGGGCGCCAATGTCTTCATTGGACTTTCCGCTCCCAATGTCATATCAGGTGATGACATACGCAAAATGGCAAAAGAGCCGATAGTGTTTGCCCTGGCAAATCCCGAACCGGAAATAGCGCCTGAAGATGCGTTACCCCTGGTAAGAATACTCGCCACCGGGCGCTCGGATTATCCCAACCAGATAAATAATATGCTATGCTTTCCCGGAATTTTCAGGGGTCTGCTCGACGTAAGGGCCAGCGGGGTGAATGAGGAAGTGAAATTTGCCGCTGCAAAGGCAATTGCCGGTATGGTAGCAGATGATGAATTGCACGAGGACTACATCATACCAAGCATTTTCGACAGAAAAGTCGTGCCTGCTGTCGCTCATGCAGTGGCGGCGGCAGCAAAGAAAACAGGGCTGGCACGGCATTAAGGGCTCGCAATATGAACGGTATCAAATAGAACCTATCTCAAAATTGTTTTAGTCGGATGCATATTGATGCTAACTGTACATACCCCTTACTTTTGTTTTTTTGCATTTGGGATAAAGCTTCTACCCGAAAAAAATACAGTGCTCGTGACTATGCCGGCTCTCTATTAGCCATTTGACGCAAATTCGTAATGTCTCGCAAGGGAGGTGCTCCGAATAAACGGCTGTACTCTCGGCTGAATTGGGATGGGCTTTCGTAGCCAACCTGAAATGCTGCGGTTGTCGCATCGTTATTTTCGGTGAGCATCAACCGCCGCGCTTCGTTCAAACGCAACATTTTTTGAAACTGCAACGGGCTCATGGCTGTCAGAGTTCGGAAATGATGGTGAAAGGTCGAAGTGCTCATATTGACTTGAGTTGCCAGATCATCGATTCGCAGCGGCACTGTGAAGTTACCCTTTAGCCAATCTATTGCCTGTCCTATCTGGTGACTCTGACTACCTGCCGAAGCAATCTGACGCAGACGTGCACCTTGATCACCTACAAGTAAACGGTAAATGATTTCCCGCTGGATGATCGGCGCAAGGATCGGAATGTCCTTCTGTTCAGCGAGTAAGTCGATCAACCTCTCAAAGGCAGTGAGCAGTGGTAACATGACCTCGCCGGTTGCCATTCCACGGCTTGATTGTTGAGCCGGTAGCGCGGGAAGATTGCTGTCCACCATTAATTGTGCAATCTCGCGTTTATCAAGTTTCAACCTGAGCCCCAGGTAAGGCTTCTCCCGACTGGCTTTGATAATCTGCACAACCGTGGGAAGATGCACAGAAGTGATCAAATAATGGTGCGCGTCATACACATACGTGTCATCTCCAAGCAGCACGCGCTTAGCCCCTTGCGCGACCAAGCAAATGCTCGGTTCGTACATGACGCTTATCGGCTCGGTGGGTTCGGCCCGCCGGAAAAGTGACAAGCCCGGTATTGCGGTTACGTGCTGCTCGCCTTTATCAGTCCATCGGGCAATGCTATTACCAAAAGATTTGAGCGCAACTTCCATGCTGTTATTCTCAAACACCTTATTTATGGGTTGCTTATTCATTAATGCCTTCTCTTTTGATATTACCAGACAGCACTTCGCTTTACAACTCATTTATCAAAAGATCGTAGGATTAGGCAATAAATGAGCAGGATTGGTCTACCTGCTTTTGTTCTTTCGGAATTACAATAGAAATATCAACAGGGTTGCAAATAGATGTGAGCAAACTCTACTGAATAGTTCATCCTAAACAGGAGAAAGGAGGAAAAATGGAAAAGCGCAAATTAGGGAAAAGCGGGCTTGAAGTTTCAGCATTAGGGCTCGGATGTATGGGAATGAGTATAGCTTATGGTCAGCCTGGTGACAAGCAGGAGATGATTGCTCTTATACGTAAAGCTGTGGAACTGGGGGTAACATTTTTCGACACTGCCGAATTATACGGCCCCTATACGAATGAAGAACTCGTAGGCGAAGCTTTGGCTCCGTTCCGAGGGAAAGTGGTGATAGCCACCAAGTTCGGGATCAAGATGGATCCCGGTGGGCAGCAGGTCCAGGATAGTAGGTCGGAACTTATCAGACAGAGTCTTGAGGGTTCGCTCAAGCGGCTCAAGGTCGATGCTATTGACCTGTATTATCAACACCGGGTAGACACTAATGTGCCGATCGAAGATGTTGCGGGAACAGTTAAAGACCTGATTCGGGAGGGTAAGGTCAAGCACTTCGGCCTTTCCGAACCGGGAGTGAAGACGATCCGCCGTGCACACGCGGTTCAACCTGTCACTGCCGTCCAAAGCGAATATTCCCTGTGGTGGAGACGCCCTGAAGAGGAATTGTTATCAACGCTGGAGGAACTCGGTATCGGACTCGTTCCATTTAGTCCTCTTGGGAAAGGATTCCTCACTGGAAAGATCGACGAAACCACGACGTTCGATAAGTCCGATTTCCGAAACATAGTCCCTCGTTTTACGCCGGAGGCCCGGAAAGCGAATCAGGCCCTGGTCGATCTGCTTCGGAAGATTGCGGAACGGAAGAAGGCAACGCCGGCTCAGATCGCGCTCGCCTGGTTACTGGCACAGAAACCATGGATAATTCCGATACCTGGAACCAAGAAGTTGGAGCGTCTGGAAGAGAACATCAGAGCAGTTGAAGTCGAACTTACGTCCGACGATATGCGTGAGATCGACAGTGCAGCCTCAAATATTACGATCGAAGGGGCCCGGTACCCCGAAGCCCTGGAAAAAAGGACTGGTTTATAAACGGTAAACCCCAGGAGGATAAGACAATGACAATGAATGTACAAGGTTATGCAGCACAGTCCGCCAAGGATGCCTTAGCTCCATTTCGCTTTGAACGCCGCGATCCGCGGCCTGACGACGTGGCTATCGAGATACTCTACTGCGGAGTATGCCATTCTGACCTGCATACCGTCCGCAATGACTGGGCCAGTTGGTTTCCCACAACGTACCCGGTCGTGCCCGGCCATGAAATTATTGGCCGCGTGACAAGCGTCGGAAAGGATGTCAAACGCTTCAAACCTGGCGATCATGTCGGTGTCGGCTGCATGGTTGATTCCTGCCAGAAGTGCACAGCCTGCGAAGAGGGACATGAGCAGTATTGCTCGGAGATCGCAACATTCACCTACAACCATGTTGACCGCCGTGACAAGATGCCGACCTACGGCGGATATTCCGAGAAGATCGTGGTATCGGACAAGTTCGTGTTGAAGGTTCCCGATGGGCTGGATCTGAAAGGGGCAGCGCCTCTTCTCTGCGCGGGCATAACCACTTGGTCACCGCTCCGCCATTGGAAAGCGGGAAAGGGCAGCATGGTGGCTGTTATCGGCCTCGGCGGACTAGGTCACATGGCGCTTAAACTTGCGAATGCGCTGGGCGCCGATGTCACGCTGTTCACCCGTTCAGAGGGCAAAGAGAAGGACGCGCGCCGTCTGGGCGCTCACAATGTCGTGCTCTCTACCGACAAAGGCCAGATGGCATCCGTGCAGGGACGTTTCGATCTGATCATCGATACCGTGCCCTATGTCCATGACCTCAACCACTATCTGCCGACGCTGACGATAAACGGTACGCTGGTGCTTCTCGGTTACGTGGGTGATCTGGAGCCGATGCTGAGCACCGTTCCTTTGGTGATGGGGCGGAGATCGGTCGCAGGGTCAGTCATCGGAGGCATCGCCGAAACCCAGGAAATGCTCGACTTCTGTGGCAAACATAGCATAATTTCAGATATTGAAGTGATTAAGATTCAGGATATCAATAAAGCGTATGAGCGCATGCTGAAAAGCGACGTGAAATACCGCTTTGTGATCGATATGGCCTCGTTGAAGGTCTGATAACGAAGGAGGTAATACAATGGAGATAAAGCGAAGCGGCTCACAACCATCCGGCAAGGGACCGGCAGAATATTTTACCGGAACGGTGCGTGTTGATCCACTTTTCAACGCGCCCGATCCCGCGCGTGTACTAGGCGCGCTGGTCACATTCGAACCCGGCGCCCGCACGGCGTGGCACACCCACCCTCTGGGCCAGACGCTGATCGTCACGTCTGGTTGCGGTCTGGTACAGCGCTGGGGATATCCTGTAGAGGAAATCCGTCCGGGTGACGTGGTTTGGATCGCCCCTGGTGAAAAGCATTGGCACGGCGCCGCGGCTACAACGGCAATGACGCACATCGCAATTGTGGAACAGGCCGACGGCAAAAGCGCCGACTGGATGGAACATGTCAACGACGAACAATACCGCGGGTGATCGTACGCCTTTGAAAAGGCCTCTTATCGAGAGGAGGGGTTAAATTATGAGTGTAAGCGAAACGGCAAACAAAAACCATGAGGCACTGTTCCCAAATCATAAATCAACATTAAAAAAAACAGATCCTGAACTGATAGAAGTATTCGATAATTTTGCTTTTGACGAAGTGCTTGGGTTCTGTTGATACTTTATTTTTCACGATTCATCACTTCCAGGGAAGGAATGGTTTCAATCAACTCCGGCCAGACAGATGAAGCCGGTTTGTCAAAGAGAAACTTTGCGTCGGCTTCGGTCACAAGCCAGTCGTTTCTTGAGATTTCGCGTTCGAGCTGTCCCGGCGCCCAACCCGCATAGCCTGCGTATACACGGAATTGTTCATCAGCTCCGGGATTATCGATCATGCGTTTGAGATAGCCGGTATCTGAACTTATGTATACATGATCGAATAACTGCAGTGATCCAGCTGGCGGCGTGCCGGACCGTATTATCATCATTAACTGCTCCATCGCAACCGGCCCTCCCATGTAAAGGGGATCATTTCTTTTCAACATACCCTTTATGTCAGGTAACACTTCGGAAAGTCCCACTTTGGTAGGATGGTTGATGATCACACCCATAGCGCCATTCTTATCGTATGAGATCACGTAAATAACTGATTCCATGAACAGCGGGGCCCTCATATTATTGCCCGCAACGAGGAAAACGCCTTTGGCAAGAGCGGGGCGGGTTGAGCCGGGATATACGGCACTGTGCCCGAATGAAACCGCAATCACAGAAATCGCAATAACCACAAGAGCGGATATTGCCGATGCCCGGCTGCCCGGGAACTGTCCGCGTCCGGCGTTAATCATTCATGCCTCGTTTACCATTTTTTTTATATCGAGATAGGCGTCAATCTCTTTTTCGGACAGGAGGCCGGATTCAAGCAAGACATCCCTGATCCTGCGTTTTTCAGCAAGGGCCTTTTTTATTATCCCGGCTGTCTTTTCATACCCGAGGACCGGCACAAGCGAGGTGGCTATTATTGGATTTCTTTCAAGCAACTCCTTAACATGCTCAACGTTAACGACCATGCCGCTTACCGCCTTGTCGGCAAACAACCGCATCGCGTGTGACATGATATCAATAGATTCCAGTATGGAATATCCGATTACCGGAAGCATGGTATTAAGCTCGAATTCGCCGAGCGAGCAGGAGACTGTAATGGTGGTATCGTTGCCCATCACCCTGGCACAGGCCATTCTGCCTGCCTCCGCGATCACGGGGTTTATCTTCCCCGGCATAATAGAGGAGCCGGGCTGTAAAGACGGCAGCAGTATTTCAGCAAGCCCTGAATGAGGGCCGCTGTTCATGAGCCTTACATCGTTTACGATCTTCATCAGGCCGACCGCGATAGTTTTTAACTGCCCTGAAAGCTCTGAGGCGATGTCCATTGAGGCCTGGGCTTCAAAATTATTATCGGCCCTTGCAAAAGGTATATCTGTTATCTCACCGATGACCCTGATAACCCTTTCGCTGAATCCGGGGTGGGCATTCAGCCCGGTCCCAACAGCAGTGCCGCCAAGGGGCAACTGAGCGAGTCTCGGCAGTACACTCTCTATTCTGGCAATGCCCAGCCTGATTTGTGCGGCCCATCCGGAAATTTCCTGGCCAAAAGTAAGGGGCACAGCATCCATCAGGTGAGTTCTCCCGGTTTTTATCACGCTATTATATTCCTGCTGCTTTTGAGAAAGAACATCAAATAAATGCTTTAGCGCCGGCAGCAGGGTATTGTTCACTTCGAGATAGGCCGCTATGCGGATTGCAGACGGAATCACGTCATTGGACGACTGTCCCATGTTTACGTGGTCATTGGGATGCACCGGCAAAGTTGAATGCTTATACCCCGTAAGCAGCTCGTTGGCCCGTGTTGCCGCCACTTCATTCACATTCATATTTGTGGACGTGCCGCTTCCTGTTTGAAAAACACCGAGCGGAAATTGCCCTGCAAGTTTGCCTTCCATAATCTCTTTGCAAGACCTGAGTATGGCATCTGAGATATCGCCTTTGAGCAATCCAAGATCTGTGTTGGCAACAGCGGCGGCATACTTGATTATGGCAACGGAACGTATGAACACTTCAGGTAATGTCAGGCGGCCTGCTGCAAAATTCTCTATCGCCCGCTGCGATTGGGCCCCCCAATATGCATCGGCGGGGACCTTGACCTCACCCATACTGTCCCGTTCTATTCTGTAGTCTTCAAACATAAGACAATTATAACAGACTACGGCATACCTATGCCGTCGATCCTTGAGCCGCACTTCTGACAATGGGAATCTTTCATGCTGATGCGGGTCAGCGAGAACCCGACTCGTTCTATCAGCAGCGTGCCGCAGGACGGGCACAGCGTATTTTCACCGCCTGCACCCGGGACATTGCCTTCATAAACATATTTCAAACCGGTTTTCAGACCGATCATGCGTGCGCCTCTTAAAGTATTTAGCGGCGTCCTCGGTTTATCAAGGAGTTTATAGGTTGGATAGAACTGGCTTACGTGCCACGGGATAGCGGCATCGACAGACTTTATGAACTCAGCGGCAAAGGTTAGAAAATCATCGGAATCGTTATAATCAGGGATGATAAGTGTGGTCACTTCAACCCAGACCCCTAATTGCTTCATAAGTTTAATAGTGTCGAGCACTGGCTGAAGCCTTGCTCCGACAACCTTTCTATAAAAGGCATCGTCTCCTTTTAAATCAATATTGTTGGCATCAAGGTAGGGCGCTATAAGCCGTATCGCATCAGGGCTGGTATAGCCGTTGCTGACAAAGACATTCCTGATGCCCTTCTTGTGGGCCAGTCGGGCACAGTCATAGGCAAACTCAAAAAATATCGTGGGCTCGGTATAGGTGTAAGATATGCTTTCGCATCCGCTGCGCCAGGCCTCTTCAACGACCTGCTCCGGTGACATCTCTTCGCCCGGGATATCCTTATTCTGCTTCGGGAACTGAGATATCTCAAAATTCTGGCAGTGCAGGCACCTGAAATTACATCCGACAGTGGAAATAGAAAAAGAACTCGAACCGGGATAAAAATGAAAAAGGGGCTTTTTCTCAATCGGGTCTATATGCTTTGCAACAACTTTGCCATACACAAGGGAATAAAGCGTTCCCTCAGTGTTTTCCCTGACTCCGCAAATGCCGCGCTTCCCCGGTGAAATGGTGCAGTGCTGAGGACAGAGGAAGCATTTTACCTTTCCTTCGTCAAGTTTTTCGTAGAGCCTGGCTTCATACATGCATCAAACTGTTTTTTTCGGTTTAGCAGTCCTCTTTGCTGGAGCCTTCATAGGCTTGGTATCTACAGTTTTTTTTGCGGCTGCCGGGGCAGAGGCCGCCTTCTTGACCGGCTCCTCAACAGTCGGTTCAGAATGCTTCTTGCGGCTTTGTCCTCCGTCGAGACGGCTCTTGACGATCCGTTCAGCTTCAACCCAGTTCTCAAGATCACGGCCCGGCATGCACCCGCTTTTCATGTACAGCTCATGGGCGGTCTTGGCAATTTCTTCTTGGATATTCATTATAAAACCTCCTTAGACCATATTTGATTATCAATAGTAACATCGTTTTAAAGTTAAAGCAACATGTCTGAATGACAAGAATGAACGCTAAGTCTTTATAGTTTGATTATCAGCTTTGCCTGAAGGATTGATGCTGTTAAGTGCAACATTTTGGATCTCTGATTGCCCGGAGGTCATATTCCTGAGATCGGCAACTCTGTTCATCCATCCCTTGAGGTACCTGGCATACCGCCCGGGTCTCAGTTCAGCCAGGCGGGTATAGCGCCTGGCCCGCATTTCCAGATATATCCCGGTGTTGCCGCCCGATTTTTTCAACAGCTTTACAGCAGCAGCAGGACTATTCACATAGGTATCGAAATGAACAAGGCTCAGTGGATACGGCAACGACGCAGCCCCGGATTTGTCCCATATTTTCTTATAAACAGCTTCGGCATCCGCCCTGGTTATATTCCTGATGTTGCCCTTATACCCATATTCCTTTGCCGTGGATTGCAGTATGCCGAACCTGGATGATTCCGCGCCGCCGTCGCGCTGCACATAGGCGCTACCCTCATGTTTAAGGACAGTCGCAAGTATCTCTTTGAACCTGCTGTTGTCCCTGTCGTTAACTAATGGAGGACCGGATGACTGCAGGGGCGGGAATGATTGTACGGCCTGCCCCTTGTCTAATAGCTCCGAATGGTTGTCAACCTGGTTCAGCGATGCTGAAAGCAGTGCTTCGAAAGAATTGCTGCCGGCAATGGATACGTCTTTGGAAAGGAGCTTGGCAATAAGGAGCATCTGTTGCTGGGGATCAACTGGGGCGATATCTTTGATGTCCTTAGGCA
Source organism: Dissulfurispiraceae bacterium (assembly GCA_050011415.1). Lineage (GTDB taxonomy): Bacteria > Nitrospirota > Thermodesulfovibrionia > Thermodesulfovibrionales > Dissulfurispiraceae > JADFXI01. Next base: position 39,793 of record JBEKJD010000001.1, read on the forward strand.
CTGTCATTTGCAAATCCTCTTACCAGAGCTTTTTTGCATCTGTTTGTTATCGATATGATTCTAACATAACAGGAGGTAAGGTTTCATGTTGAAACTGCAATTCAGACAGTAGATGTTGTCAAAGCTTGTCGAATATGCAATAATAGTAGTTCAAAAAATATTACGGTGGAGGTCAGCATGAGATCTGTTAAAGCATTACTTATAATTTTGTTGGGGCTGGCAGTTGCCGTTTCCGCTTACGCCGAAATAAGAAATAAAAAGTTCACTAAAGAGGAGATCAAGAAAATGGCTGATACGAAGGCGGTTATCGAAACAAAATTCGGGAAAATTAAAATTAAATTCTTCCCTGAAGTTGCACCTAATCATGTTAACAATTTTATCGAACTCACCAGGAAAGGGTTTTATGACACTACCACTTTTCACCGCGTCATACCCGATTTTATGATCCAGGGCGGTGATCCCAATTCGAAAAACCACGATAAATCAACACACGGAATTGGCGGACCTGGATACGCGCTCAAAGCGGAATTCAACGACACACCTCATAAGAGAGGGACCCTTTCAATGGCAAGATCCGCCAGCCCGGACAGCGCCGGTTCGCAGTTCTTTATCTGCGTCGCTGATTCACCGTTTCTTGACAGGCTGTATACCGCCTTCGGTGAGGTCGTGTCAGGGATGGATGTTGTTGACAAGATTGTGAGCCAGCCAAAGGATGCGAATGACAACCCTAATGAGCGTATTGAAATGAAAATAAAGATAATAGAAAAATAGGTCATAGGTGATAGGTCATGGGTCATAGGTTCGAAAACAGACTTTTTATATTTTCCTATAACCTATTGCCCATTGCCTGTTCCTTAAGATACTTTCCGGTATAAGAGTCTTCTACGTTCTTCAACTCATCCGGAGTCCCCTCAAACAGAACAACACCGCCTTTGTCACCACCCTCTGGACCGAGGTCGATGACCCAGTCAGCCTGGGCTATGACATCAAGATTATGTTCTATAATCACCACAGTGTTGCCGCTTTCGACCAGTTTTCTGATTATTTTCAGGAGCATTATTACGTCATTGTAATGGAGCCCCACGGTCGGTTCATCAAGGATGTAGAGCACCCCCTGTGAATTAGGTCTTGAGTTCACCGATAGTTCAGCGCATATTTTTAGCCGCTGGGCCTCTCCCCCTGAAAGTGTTGTGGCTGATTGGCCCAGACGGAGGTAGCCCAGCCCGATATCCTTCAGGAGCATGAGTTTTGATTTGATTTCCTGGACATCTGTAAAGAACTCAATAGCATCGTCCACTGTCATTTTCAAAATGTCATTTATATTTTTCCCCCTGTAATAAACACGCAGGGCCTCGATCTTGTATCGCCTTCCCTTGCATTCCTCGCATGTCACAAAAATATCCTCGAAAAAGTACATTTCCATCTTCTGGAAGCCTTCACCCTTGCAGGATTCACACCTACCTCCCGGCACATTGAATGAGAAGAACCCTGGTGAATATCCATGTGCCCGCGCTTCCAGCTGCCTGGAAAATATCTTGCGCACCGGGTCGAACATTTTGAGATAAGTCAATGGATTTGAGCGGGGTGTTTTCCCAATCGGGCTTTGGTCGATAAGTCGTACTCCCTTTATATTTTCAATACCCGCAATTTTTTTATAGGGAAGCGGCTGCTGAGGTTCAAGCCTGAAGTGGCGTGCCAGGGCATGGTGCAGCGTTTCAACGATAAGGCTGCTTTTGCCCGATCCCGAAACCCCGGAAACAACAGTCAGGGATTCAAGGGGGACCCTGAGAGTAACGTTCCTGAGATTGTTGCCAGAAGCCCCGCTAAGCGTGAGGAAATAATCCCTCGTGCGCAACTGGTAATCTTTTTCTTTTTTCCGCACCGCCGGAATGTAAGGCTTATCCACACCTTTGATATACCGCGAAGTCAGCGTGTCAGCCTTTAAAAATTCGCTCATAGGACCTGAAAACACCACCTCGCCGCCCATATGTCCTCCGTAAGGGCCCAGTTCCACCACCCAGTCGCTGGAGGAAATTATATCCTTGTCATGCTCGACTACGATAATTGTATTGCCTAATGAAGCGAGTTCGCTCATTATTTCAGCAATCCTTCTCGTATCCCTCGGATGCAGGCCGATAGTGGGCTCATCGAGGACATAAAGGGTGCCGGTAAGCGCCGATGCCAATTGATTGGACAAGTTTACGCGCTGGTATTCGCCGCCTGAAAGTGTTTTCGCCTGTCTGTTCAGAGTAAGATAGTCGAGTCCCACCCGTCTGAGGAACCTGAGCTTCATGGTAATCTGCCGTACCGCCTCTTTCGCGATGTCCTCCTGCAACGGCGAAAGCTGGAGTGATTCAAACCAGCCCAGCGCCTTTGATACCGGCATATCGGACAGATCGGCAATATTCAAACCCTCTATCCTGTAAGCCAGCGCAACATCAGAAAGCCGCCTGCCGCGGCATTTTGGACAGGTGACCGGGCTCCTGTACCTGCTCAACAGCACTCTGACATGCAGTTTGTAGCGCTTGCTTTCCATCTCCTCAAAGAAACTGTCTATGCCGTAAAAATGCTCATTGCCCTTGAAGATAATGTTTTTCTCCTGCTTTGACAGGTCATTGAAAGCCTCATTTGCAGGTATGCCGGTCTTCTTTGCGCCCTTGATCATCTGGTCCCTCCACCATTTGTATCCGGGCTTTTCCCAGAGAGCTATCGCTCCCCGGGATAGTGAAAGCGTTTTATCCGGTATGATCAAGTCCTCATCATATATGAGTATATTGCCGAATCCCTTGCACTCGGGGCATGCGCACACCGGGTGATTGAATGAAAAAAGAATAGGCGTCGGTTCCGGAAGGGATACGGAGCAATCATCGCATGTATTGTGCGAAGAAAACCGTAGCACTATTTCGCTTGCCATATCATGGGCCCTTAATACGATTACCTTGACCTGTTCCCTTCCTTCTTTCCATGCCATCTCTATTGAATCGGACAGTCTGGGTTCATCTCTTATAACGAGCCGATCAAGAACAACTTCGATCGGACCGGATATATGTTCCGGAAGGTCTGTTATATCAACAGCCTCTTTATTGAACCAGACTCTGTGGAACCCCCTTTGACGCAGGGTCTCAAGCGGTTCGGAGGTTTCAAAAATAATAAGCGCCCTCCCATTCTGATATTTTTCGAGCAACTCTGAAGCGATCTGCGAGGTATCCCATCTCCTTATCTCTTTGCCGCATTTATTGCAATACGGGGTGGCAATTCTGGAATACAAGACCCTGAACAAATCGTAGAGTTCCGTGAGCGTGCCTACTGTGGAGCGGGAGCCTTTAACAGGGTTTTTCTGCTCAAGTGCGACAGCGGGCCTTATATTGTGGATTGCATCGACATCAGGCCTGTCAAGCTTCTCAAGAAAAAGCCTGGCATAGGTTGAAAGCGACTCGATAAACCTCCATTGCCCCTCTGCAAAAATGGTATCGAACGCCAGCGAGGACTTTCCGGAACCGGACACGCCGGTCACGGCAATAATCTGGTTGTGGGGCAGGCTGAGGGTTATATTCTTAAGGTTATTCTGCCGTGCACCCTCAATTATCAAATTAAGATTCGACATCTATATATATTAACATTTTGAACTCAAATGAAAGAATATCCCCAAATCCCGGACCAGGATTCTTTCTCAAAGAAACTACGGTCATTGCGGACCCGGTCTCATCGGGCGTGGCAATCTCATCTTTTAACAGCATGATTGCTTCACTTAGTACTTCATTTCATATGCCTTTACATGGCTTGACACTCTCTTTACAGCGTGGTATCGTTGAGACGTACAGAGGTATTTGCACTAATTAACAGGCAATTTTTTATACGAAATGGGTGATTTACGGCATTTGCCGCAGTAACTATAATTTAAAGGAGGACTACAGTTATGAAACAGATTCGGATATTTGTTATGGTTGTTGCCTTAAGTTTTATCCTGCCGTTTGCGGTCTGTGCCCAGGAGCACAGGCATTCACACCGTGGCGAAATCCGCATAGTGAATGATACGGAGAGCCAAGTATCGATTTATGTCACGACTGAAAAATATGGCAGGATAGGAGTATTTACGTTCAAACCCGGCCAGAACTCCTATCTGCTTTATGGTGAGGGCAATCTCAAGTTGAGGGTAAGTGGAAACGACGAAATCGAAATCGCAGACTGGGGAAAAACCTACATCGGGGATGTGGCGGAATTTGTTGATGGTGTATGGAATCTCAGTATCCGTCACGCACACCACGAAATGCATCACAGATAACAGTACACAAGGCAGGCACGATTCCCGGCATCATACAGAAGGCCGGGATCGTGCGCTATCATTCTTTTAATACTGAAAAACAAACTTATCCGGAGCATGGCTACCATGTCCTTAATTGGAGGGTAGCATGCTGACTCAGTTTTCATCGAACTGAGCCTCCTCAATTACCACTCAATTCCTTTCTTCGTCAATTCATCCTGGGCAACTTTATCACCGAGTCTTGCGGCTGTTTTGAAATCATTAATAGCTTGCTGATCATTGCCAGCCTTCCTGTAAGCAAGTCCGCGATTACTATAAGCTATAGCATAATCAGGGTTAAGTTCTATCGCTTTGGAGTAGTCATCAATGGCTTGCTGATAGTTGCCCATCTTCTTATAAGCCACGCCGCGATTATTATAAGCTGTAGCAAAATCAGGTTTAAGCTGTATCGCTTTGGTGTATTCATCGATGGCTTGCTGATAATTGCCTGACTTCCTATAGGCAAGTCCGCGCTTATTGCAGGTCTCGGCATCATCAGGTTTAACTTCTGTTACCCCGTTGTGCAGGGATACGGCAGGTTGCGCCTGGTTCCGAGGTTCCCCCAAAGTGACATTAAATGTCATAGAATTGCCGTCCCTGATTATCTTAATCGGCACTATTGTGCCTGGCGTTTCTACAGAAACTAAAAGTGTAATCTGTGCTGTTTCACTGATTTTTACCCCCTCACATTCAACAATAATGTCTCCTTTTTTCAGTCCCGCTATAGCGGCGGGGCCTCCCTCCACAACATCTACCAGCAAGAGGCCCTTGTCATCCTTTAATCCCATCTGTTGAGCAATAACAGAGGTAAGCTGCCGCGTCTTAATGCCAAGCCAACTTTGTCGCCCACCGCTCGCCGGCTGTTGCGGCTGGTCGTCTGCCGCCGCTATTGTCGTAACACTGCAAAGCATCATCACTGCTATGATAATCAGAAATATTTTTTTCATCGCTGCATAGCCTCCTCATTTGGCCGGTAGGTTTATGTAATGTTTCTATAATATCACAAATCTTAAGCTGCCAACTGTTAGCTATAGACAAAGACAGGGCATATTTCAGACCGTGATGTAACGGTCTTTTTGTTTGTCTGTTGTTTTTTTTTGTTTTCAAGTATAATTTAGAAAAAAAAAGGGGGTCATGCATGAAAAAGGTAATATTTGCGGCAATGTGTGCGGTAATGCTGTTCGGGACGATAGCAATAGTTTATGCAGAACACGGAGACTGGCGTGGGGGGATACGCACGAGGATCCATGAAGCAAAGCACAGTATTGAGAGTGGGGTTCAAATGGGAACACTCACAAGGCATGACGCAAGGAGGCTGCACGAAGAGTTGGACAGGAT
>JBEKJD010000002.1:0-30319 GCA_050011415.1 Dissulfurispiraceae bacterium
ATCAGGAAGAGATCCCCAAAATTTACAAGCTCGCAAGAGAGCTTGGCGCCACTGCATGGTATATGTTTATGATTGTGCCCACCGGGAGGGGCGAGGATATAATGGCCGAGCTTATATCAAAAGAAGATTACGAAAAAATCCTTGATTGGCATTTCCAGATGGAAAAGGATGAGCATGATCTGCTGGTGAGACCTACCTGCGCACCGCACTACTACAGGGTTGTGCTCCAGAAATCGAAGGAGGAGGGCGCTGGTTTTGAACGGCGCACGCTCAAGTTTTCTACAGGCGGCGCAAAGGGGTGCCTGGCAGGACAGCTTATATGCCTGATCGACGTTGATGGTAATGTTCTCCCCTGCAGCTACTTCCCGAAGCCGGCGGGCAACATAAGAGAGCAGTCCTTCAGGGACATATGGGAAAATTCTGAGCTGTTCAAGGATTTGAGGGATTTCGGGAAATACAAGGGTAAATGCGGTTCCTGCGAATACATAAACGTCTGCGGCGGATGCAGGGCGCGGGCTTATTCCGTGCATGGCGACTACCTTGCTGAAGAACCTTTTTGCAGTTACGTGCCGCTAAAAAAAAGTAAAAAGTTAAAAGTGAAAAGTTAAAAGTGAAAGGTAAAAAAATGAGTTTAACTTTTTACTTTTAACTTTTCTTTTGGGGGTTTTATGAACGAAACGTTTTTAAAGGCTTGCAGGGGCGAAAAGACGGATTATACTCCTGTGTGGCTTATGAGACAGGCCGGGAGGTATCTACCGCAATATCAGAGGGTGCGGTCCAAGGTTGATTTTCTCACCCTGTGCAAGACCCCTGAACTCGCCGCTGAAGTGACCATTCAGCCGGTTGATATTCTCAAGGTTGATGTTGCCATACTTTTCTCAGATATCCTTATACCTGTTGAGCCTATGGGTATGAAGCTCGAATTTTCTGAAGCAAAGGGCCCCATACTGCACGATCCTATAAGGAGTGCTGATGCTGTTTCCGGTCTAAGGAACATTAGGGCGGAAGATGATGTCCCCTTTGTTGCGGAAGCGATAAAGATGCTTGTCGGCAGGTTGAAAGTCCCCCTGATCGGTTTTTCCGGTGCTCCGTTTACCCTGGCAACCTATATGATCGAGGGAGGCAGTTCCAGGAACTTTATTAATACGAAGAAAATGATGTATGGGTCGCCCGGGCTTTTTGCGGCATTGATGAATAAGATCACTGCTACGGTGATCAGTTACCTGCAGGCACAGAAAGACGCCGGGGTCAATGCGATCCAGATTTTTGATTCGTGGGCGGGCATACTTTCACCGGTTGACTTTGAGCGCTATGCCTTGCCGTACGTGCAGCAGATCATATCTGAATTCAAAGGAAAAATCCCGGTCATTTATTTTGCATTTAATGGGAGCGCCATGCTCGGCTTAGTTGGGAGTTCAGGCGCTGACATAGTTGGTATTGACTGGAGGATCGAGATGAAAGATGCGGTTGCCGCGCTGGGCAATAATGCGGCAGTCCAGGGCAACCTTGATCCATGCATACTTTTCGGGACCGGGGAATTGATAAAAGAGAGGGTTGCGCAGATACTGAAAAGTGCGCGGGGAGCAAAGGGGCATATCTTTAATCTGGGCCATGGCATACTCCCCGAAACGCCTGTTGACAACGCGATTGCTATGGTGGACGCAGTTCATGAACTAAGCGGGCGCATGACGCAGCGTCCCTGATATTGAGGAAAAAACTATTATGTTAGTTACAATGATTGTCGGCATTTCACTCTTGTTAAATATAATTGCTATTTTTTGCTCGTTGAGAATGATTGCCGTAACCGGGCGGCAGAAAGCCTGGCTATTATTGTCAGTCGGGATTGCCTCCATGGGTGTGCGGCGCTTAATGTCATTTATATATTTGCTTAATGGTGATGTGAATCATGTGCCGGAACTGGGTTTTGAATTTATCGGACTTGCCGGGTCGGTGATCATGCTTGCAGGCGTTATTCTTATCGAACCTATTTTCATCTCAGTGAAGAGGTCCGAAGAGGCGCTGCGGGAGAGCGAAGCCAATCTCAGGAAGTCGCATGATTTTATAAAGAGCATCCTCCAGACCATTGACGAGGCAGTTGTTGTAATAGACCCTGAATTCAGGATCGTAACTGCAAACCAGGCCTATCTTAACCAGGTCGGAATGACATTGGAGAATATAATAGGGGCGAAGTGTCATAAAACTTCGCATCATTTATCCTGCCCCTGTTATGAGATGGGAGAGGATTGTTCGGTAAGACATACGTATATGACAGGTCAGCCTCATACGGCTATCCATACCCACCTGGACAAGGAAGATAATAATGTTTATGTTGAGACAAAGTCATTTCCGCTGAAAGACGCGTCCGGCAACATAGTCTCTGCAATAGAGATCATTATCGATATTACTGAAAAGAGGAAGCTTGAAGAACAGCTTAGACAGTCCCAGAAGTTAGAGGCAGTAGGGCAGCTTGCCGGAGGCATTGCCCACGACTTCAATAACATGCTTACCGCCATAATGGGCTATGGAAGCCTTTTAAACAATAGCCTGGAGAAAGACAGTCCATTAAAGACCTTTGTGGACCAGATACTCGCCTCTGCAGAGAAATCGGCAGATCTTACACGTCAACTGCTTGCCTTCAGCAGGAAACAGATAATCTCTCCGAGGCAGGTCAATTTAAACGATCTTATGAGGGGAATGGACCAGCTTCTGAAGAGAGTTATCGGTGAGGATATCGAACTGAACACAGTACTTTCAGACCATGATTTATATGTAACGGTAGACCCCGGACAGATAGAACAGGTCTTAATGAATCTTTTTACCAATGCACGCGATGCAATGCCTGACGGAGGTTTGCTGTCCATAAGCACGGAAAGTGTGAACCTGGATGAGGAGTACGGCAAATCTCATAACATTGAGAAACCCGGCATGCATGCCCTGATTTCAGTGACTGACAGCGGCAGCGGCATGGACGAAAAGACCAGGCAGAGGATTTTCGAACCTTTTTTTACTACCAAGGAGCTTGGTAAAGGCACAGGGCTTGGGCTTGCACTCGTATATGGCATAGTCAAGCAGCACAGCGGCGATATCAATGTGTACAGCGAGCCGGGAAAAGGAACAACATTCAAGATATACCTGCCTTTGACCGGATTGCCGGCCTCTGAAGCAATAGTTGCAGAAGAGTCGACGCCCGAGGGAGGAACAGAAACAATTCTTGTTGCTGAGGACAACATAGAGGTGAGAGTTCTTACCAGGAAAGTGCTTGAGGCATTTGGATACAAGGTACTGGAGGCAACGGACGGAGAGGAAGCCGTAAATAAGTTTCAGGAGAATAAGGACCGGATCCAGCTTGTTATTCTTGATGTGATAATGCCTAATAAAAGCGGTAAAGAAGCAGGTGACGATATAAGAAAAATCAGGCAGGATTGCAAGGTTCTTTTCATGAGCGGCTATACGGCAGATGTAATCCATCAGAAGGGTATTTTAGAAGAAAAAACGGATTTCATTTCAAAACCGGTCACTCCCCATGACCTTCTTGTCAAAATAAGAGAAATTTTAGACAGAGAAGAATAAGAACATTAAATGTCCTGTAAAGAGGCGCCGGATCAAAGTTGATGAAAAAAACATATAGCAGGGGCTGACTATTTTTTTGGAGGAGGAAAATGTATGAGAGTATTTGTTATTGCAGTATTGAGCGTGGTTTTGTTCGCCGGACAGGCTGTTGCTGAGGAAAAAAAGCAGATGAGTGAAAAGGAAAAACTGAGTTACAGCATCGGATATACACAAGGCATCAACCTGGCCGGCAATCTCAAAGCACAGTCTGTCGACGTTGATACAAACACTATTATCGAGGCCTTCAAGACCGGTCTTTCCGGTACTGCGCCTGTACTGACAGAACAGGAGATGCGCCAAATTATTTCGGAGCTTCAAAAAAGCATCGCTGCCAAACAGTCTGAACTTATGAAGGAGGCAGCCGAGAAGAACAAAAAAGCGGGCGAATCATTCCTTGCTGAAAACATGAAAAAAATCGGTGTCGTCACACTTCCTGACGGTCTTCAATATAAGGTGATGAAGGAAGGCACAGGGGAAATTCCAAAGGCTACGGACAAGGTCAAGGTCAATTACAGGGGGACCCTGATTGACGGCAAGGAATTTGACAGCTCCTATAAACGGGGAGAGCCTGCCGTATTTCCGGTCAAAGGAGGCATTATTGCCGGCTGGACTGAGGCGTTGCAATTGATGAGAGTGGGATCTAAGTGGGAGCTTTTTATACCCTCCGGCCTTGCTTATGGCACGAGAGCGGCGAGTCCCCTTGTAGGGCCGAACTCAACCCTTATTTTTGAGATTGAGCTTCTTTCGATAGAAAAATAAAAGAGGCTCGGGGGGGACGCATTTTGCCGGGGGGGGGTCTTCTATGGATGCTTATATTGCGCGACAACCTATCTTAGACAGGAAAAAAACATTGTTTGCATATGAACTGTTATTTCGGGATGGTTTGTCCAATTACTTTCCGGAAGTAGACGGTGATACCGCTACATCGAAGGTCCTTTCCAGCAGTTTTTTTACAATCGGCATCGAACGTATTACCGGGGGAAAGAGGGCATTCATTAATTTTACGCAGAATTTGTTATTAACGGAGATCCCTTCCATGTTCCCGCGTCAATCAACAGTAGTGGAAATCATCGAAGACGTAAAACCCGACCAGGCGGTAATAGAATCTTGCAGAAAATTATCTAAAGCCGGATATCATCTGGCTCTTGATGACTTTATTTTCAAACCCGGAATGCAATCGTTCATACAATTTGCGAACATTATTAAAATAGACTTCCGATCAATGCCAATGGCGGAGATAAAAAAAATGATGAGCACCCCGGAATTTAAAGGGAAAAAGTTTCTCGCGGAGAAGATTGAAACAATTGAAGAGTTTAAGGCCGCATTTGATACGGGCTTTGAATACTTTCAGGGATACTTCTTCAGCAAGCCGGAAATCATAAAAGGAAGAGAACTTACCACCTCTACCGTGCAATTGTTAAACCTGGTTGTTGAAATAAACAAACCCGAGGTCAACATGGATGAAATAGAGAAAATCGTAGAGCATGACGTTTCTATTTCATATAAACTTCTGCGATACGTCAATTCAGCTTTTATGAGGAGGAGAGTAGAAATCAGTTCCATAAGAAAAGCTCTTATGACTATCGGCCTGGTTGAGTTAAAAAGTCTGGTCTCTCTGATAGTGCTGTCAAAGGTATCTGTGGACAAGCCGGAAGAATTAATCAGAAGCTCGTGCATCAAGGCAAGATTCTGTGAAAAACTGGGTCGCATAAGTACTTGCACAACAACACAAAGCGAACTGTTTATGTTAGGGCTCTTTGCACATTTGGATGCCATACTTGATCAACCCATGAATGAGATACTGGAAAAAATACCAATCTCAAAAAATATTTCGGATGCATTGTTATATGGAGAGGGAGAGGCGGCAAAATTTCTGAGGCTTACGGAATGTTACGAAAAAGGGGAATGGGATAAAGTTGAGGAATATGCTGCTGAGATTTGCTTACCGGGGGAGGCGCTTCCAGGTATCTACATTGAAGCCTGTAAATGGGCTGACGAGTTTGCTGCTTAGGGGAAAAACTTTCAAAGCGCATTACCGGCCGACACCGGTTGGCAAGGACCTGTACCAGATTGCATGCAAGATTCCATGTTGTAAGATAGCGGGCCGATAAGGCCCGCTATCGTTGTCTCTTTACTCTAATTCGTTATGAGCGCGTTGTTATTATTCCTTTACGACGTTGACCGCCTTGGGCCCTTTGTCTCCCTTTTCGACATCGAATGTCACCTTGTCACCCTCGGCAAGTGATTTGAAGCCCTGTGCCTGAATGGAGGTGTGATGTACGAATACGTCTTTGCCATCTTCTGCTGTGATGAATCCAAAGCCCTTTGAATCATTGAACCACTTTACTGTTCCCTTCATAATACTGTGTTCTCCTTCGCTGCGAAATAAAAAAACCACCAAGACAAAATGTCCCGTGGTCATCTGTGATCTAACTATACATAGTAAATTTCATGTCACCTGCTGGAGAACTTATCTTAGCATTAAACAACTAAAAATTCAACAATATTTTATTATGAAATTTTATTATGGAATTCTCAGGATCTTGGCGCCGCGGACCTTCCTTTCCTTAAGTTCCAGCAGTGCCACATTTGCCTCATCAAGCCGGTACTCCTGAATTTCAGGCCTGATGGGGATCCGGGCGGCAAGCGACAGAAATTCCTCAACATCTTTTCTTGTGATGTTGGCCACGCTCTTTATCTCCTTCTCCATCCACAAATCACCGGGGTAATCAATCTCAAGCAGCGATTCCTTGTCCCTCTCCTCTTTACGAATGGCATTGATGACAAGCCGGCCGCCTTTCTCCAAGCTCCTCAATGCCTTCACAACCGGCTTCCAGGCAGGCGTGGTATCGATAATTGCGGTCAACTTCTCAGGCGGCTCATCTTCGGTATCGCCTGTCCATGAAGCCCCAAGTTCTCCGGCAAATTCCCTTTCCAGTGTTGTTCTGGAAAAAACAAAAACCCTGGAGTTTGGATATTTGAATCGGAGGATCTTCAGGACAAGATGTCCGGAGGCCCCGAATCCTGTAAGCCCTATGTTCTCACCATCCTGTAAGCCGGTCAACTGCAGTGAGCGATAGCCGATAGCGCCGGCGCAAAGAAGCGGGGCCGCTTCTGAATCAGAGAAGATATCCGGTATTCTATATGCAAAATCTTCCGGAACAACAGTGTATTCAGCGTACCCTCCATTTGAATCTCTTCCCGTTGCCATAAAGGCAGCGCATAAATTTTCTTTGCCTTCAAGGCAGAATGTGCATTTCCCACATGCGGAATATATCCATGCTATGCCGACTCTTTCTCCAGGATTAAACCTCTCTGCCTTGCTCCCCCTGCGTTCAACCCTTCCGATGATCTGATGGCCCAAAACTATCGGGAAATGCGGGGGAGGGGTCCTTCCCTCGATCTCATCAAGTTCAGTATGACAAACTCCGCACCGTGTCACTTTTACCAGAATTTCTTTCTTTCCGGGAACGGGCAACGGCATATCAATCAACTCAAGCGGTTGGCTATTCCTCGCAAAAAAAGAAACTCCGTTCAGCACCATGGCTTTCATTCGTATTCATCTCCTGATTATATTATATCCAACCTGATCAATGTTTGTTAAAATACAGCCGGTGTTATCATGACTGAGAAGGCCCGGCCAGTGGCTATGCAAACGAAGAATAAACCGTCCTTGATCGCCGTGGCAGGGTTTTTCATGGCCCTGCTGGCAGGTCTTGCCGCCCTTCTGTCGGGACCAGGCACGAGCAATGGGCTATGGAACTACCGGACCGGTATTTCGGTGCTCCGGTGGGCTGCTTACGGAGGGATCGCAGCAACAGCCATATCGCTGATCGGACTTATTGCGTCTATCCGGATCGTTATAGTCCGGGGTTTCATGCGGGCCCTTCTGGGTGTTCTCATAGGCGGTTGCCTCTTGGGTCTGACGTTTCACTGGAAACAGGTAGCAGAGAGCGCGCCGCCGATTCACGACATCACTACCGACACTGAGAATCCACCACAGTTTGTTACAATACTGAAACTTCTCAGGAGTGGTGAGAATTCTCCTGTTTATGGGGGAGAGGAGGTGGCTACCCGGCAGCGGAAGTCATATCCGGACATCATCCCTCTCATTCTCCCTGTTTCTCCGGACCAAGCCTTTGAAAGGGCACTTGCCGTGGCAAGGCGGCTGGGATGGCAGATCATAGACGCTGACAAAGACGCGGGGCGTATTGAAGCTGTTGCAACGACTTTCTGGTTTGGGTTCAGGGACGACATTGTGATAAGGCTCAGGCCGCAAAATTCAGGAAGCCGGGTCGATATCCGGTCTGAATCGCGAGTCGGCGTGAGTGACCTCGGGAAAAATACGGAGAGAGCACGGAAATTTCTTAAACAGATGAAAGAGGGGGAATGACGCCGGTAAAATCGAAATCCCCTGAACTGGATGTTCTTGACAAACATCTGTTGCCTTGCTAATGTATAAACAAGCCATGAAGGCATAAACCACGAAGGTTATGGAGCTTTCGTGGTTTTTTTGTTACCGGAAAATGAGGACACTGGGAGTTTATGATGACACTGTTTCAGAAAAAACTGTTGGCCGGGCTTATTATAATGGCTATCCTCTCACCAATCGGTATTTTGCTCCCCAAAATGTTCAGTTCCGAGGACGCATGGGGAGAGTGGGGCACCGGTAAAATTGAAAAACTTCTCGGGTATGTGCCGGAAGGCATGAAAAAAATTGCTGAAATCTGGAAGTCGCCGGTCCGGGATTACAATTTTGGCGGAGAAAATTCGCCTTTATCGACACAGGTACTTTCCTATATCTTCTCAGGGTTCTTAGGGATTATTGTTATCGGGAGTATTATCTATCTGATTTTCAGAATGCTTGTGAAGAATGGGAAATAAAATCCCGTTATTTCTTTTGCAGAAACATGCCCCTGGCGTTCCGGTGCGGAAAAAATCATCTCGTGGAAGTTCCTTTATCGATAAGGGGCTGAGGTACATTGCCTGGGTGATCAAGGCCGGCTATGTAGAGTGGGAGCCTGCATTGACAAGAGGTTTGCTTCAGAAAGTCGATTCAAGAGTGAAAGTCTTTTTTTTGCTTTTTTTCATCTGTCTCATAAGTTTTAAGCAGACCATCAATGCTGAAGCCGGCATTGCTGCGGTCCTCTTTGCGCTTGCTGTGCTTTCACGATTAAACATTGCAAATTTTTATAAAAGGGTGTTTTTTTTCGGATTTGTTTTCGGGTTCCTTGTTGCGCTGCCCGCCTCTTTGAATATAATTACCAGGGGCGAGATAATGGCGCTCCTTATCGAGCTTCCGAAGCCGTATGATTTCTGGGGCTATCATATACCTCAGCAGATCGGTATTACCAGGCAAGGTATCGCCGGCGTCACGATGCTCACGCTCAGGGTCTCAAATTCAGTCGCCCTTTCATTACTTGTAATTGCCACGACGCCATTTCACGAGGTTGTCAAGTCATTTAAGGTGTTGAGAGTCCCCGGTGTTTTTTTGATGATCCTTACATTGACCTATAAATATATATTCATTTTTACCAGAACGGTGGAAGAGATGTACCTTTCCAAAAAAAGCCGCATGGCCGGACGGACGAGCGGCGCTGAGGGGCGCGCGTGGGTTGCCGGCAGAATGGCATTTATTTTCAGGAAAACTCAGCTGCGATGCGAGGAAGTGTTCAAGGCCATGCTGGCGCGGGGCTTTTCGGCTGATATACGGTTTTATGGTCACCGGCTTTTTGGAGCAGGAGACCGGCTCTTTGCCGTTTTCATGCTTTGTGCCGGAATTGTCATTATATCAATGTGAGGTAATTTGTGGGACCTATATTAAGACTTGAAAATGTAAGCTACCTGTATTACGACAGGATTCCAGCTCTTATAAATGTCAGCCTGGAAGTCGGCACAGGCGAGATGTTTGCTGTTATAGGAGCGAACGGTAGCGGAAAATCGACGTTACTGCAGATAATGAGCGCTCTTGTCCATCCGAAAGAGGGAGAGGTGTATTTTAAAGGCAATGAGGTGTCGGAGAAAACATTGCATAACCAGGATTTTTTAAGATATTTCCGCGGAAGCGTGGGCTATGTATTCCAGGATTCCGATATCCAGCTTTTTTGTCCCACTGTGCTTGATGAACTGCTCTACGGACCGCTGCAGTTGAATATAAAGGAAGCAGAAGCTCTTGACAGGGCATTTGAAGTTATGAAAATGCTCAATATCGAAGGACTTAAAGAAAGGCCGTCGTATATGCTTTCAGGGGGAGAAAAAAAGCGTGTGGCAATTGCCTCGGTGCTTACCATGAACCCGGATGTCCTCCTGTTCGATGAGCCTGCCGGCGGCCTTGATCCAAGGACGCAGTGCTTTCTTATGGAGCTGCTTGTAGCCCTGAACGAGTCCGGCAAGACCATCGTTATTGCCACTCACGACCTGTCTCTTGTCGGCGAACTGCATGCGCAGGTCGCGGTTTTATCAGAAGGCCACTGTATCGAAAAGATCGGCAGCTCCGATGATGTCCTGATGGATGAGGCGCTGCTCCTGAAGGTGAATTTGATCCATGAGCATATCCATTTCCACGGTAAAACAGCCCATACCCATCTGCATTCACATTATATGTTCCATAAGCATTAGCAGGAGGGAGTATTTGTTGATCCACTGGCCTGTCCTGCTGATTAATATGTTGCAAGTCAGCAAGGCAGGCCTGCCGCAAAAAGACTTATGGACTGAATGTCAATCGTATGTTCGGAGGACAATTTGTGTCGCTGAAGTCCATTGACTGATAGCTGATGACGTACGAACCACCATTGCTGATGCTATAACTAATGTCGCTGATATTATTTGCTGCCGACCCTTGATAAACAGCACCGATATCACTAACAGGACCAAGAAGGCAAATATTTTGAATGGTATAATGCACTGAGTTTGTCCCATGGTAACTGTAAGCGGGGAGAGTACCAGGCCCGCTGCTAAACGTTTCATTGTAGTCCACAGTGGCAGACACTATCATACTGCCGTCCTCCGAGATTGTGCCGCTAATAGAACAAGTCGCGTTATCAATAGGGTAATATCCGTTAGTAGTGGTTTGTGTATAGGTAAATGTAGTTCCATCCAGATGTACGGAACCGCCGCAGGAAAAATTACTAAGTGGATCAATAAAACCCGCACTACCGATCTCAACGCTGCCGCATTGCGTTTGACTGCCTCCGTATGTTGGGTTTGTCTGATAGCTACTAAAACTTGAAGAAATATTGGTCAGCTTCTGCAGCACACTGAGGCTGGTTGGGATTGTGTTAAGTCCGCAGGAACCCAGCGTTGTTACCGTAAATGGCACACCATTACTCTGGGCCCCGTTGACCGTTGCGACGACATTGCCTGTAGTAGCGCCCGAAGGCACGGCCACAACAATCTGGGTATCGGACCATGAGTAAACTGTAGTGGCCGCAGTACCGTTAAAACTCACTGTGCTGCCGCCCTGTGTTGTCCCGAAACCCGAGCCCGTGATAGTCACTTGATCGCCAACGCTGCCTGAGGCGGGATAGAGCGACGAAATCGAAAGCTGAGGAGGCGTGATCGTAATATTTACATTCGCATATCCGGTCAAGGGATCTGCATTGGTATCTTTATTTATTATGATCAAATCGTAGACATCATTAGGGCTTGCCTGCAGTGTATACCCGGAATCAACGCCAAAAGAACTGACACCCAAAGAACCGACATACGTTGTGCCTTTATAAAGCACTCCAGTGAGGTCAGCGCTCGTATTGCCACCAGCAATACTCATTGAAATCTTATAGTTTGCCTCCGATGTAATTTTAGTGAATCTCAGGTTCACATGATATGCCGACAACGGATAACTTGTCCAGCTGAAAGTCTGGGCAGTTGCCCCGGCGCCGTAGAGGGCATCATTTGACGGCGCACTCCATCCCGCAAAACCGGTTGTGCCGGTAATAAATTGTTGAACGAAAGCAGACCAATCATCACTGAGACTAACAACTCCTCCATTAACTCTTCCAGTTGCTTTAATTGCATCGACGGTATGGGTGCTATTACCCGATTTGATATTGTTCCATATATTGAGGACCAAGCCATCCCCATATTTGTTTGTCAGGTATCGAAGAAAGCCTGAAGCGCCATATCCGTGATTTTGAGCGCAAAGGTGATCGCAATTTCCCCCGGCCTCCAGTCCGGTTGTGTAAAAACTCGCATTGTTGGTAAAAAGTATGTCGACATAATCCGGCACTATTTTACTCTCCAACCATATCGAAGATGATTCGTAAAACCAGGTATAAGGCGTCCATTCAGCTGCTGTTGAAACAGACCAGGCAGGATCGTAAGTGTATTGAATGGCATGGAAAAACTCATGTCCCAATGTTATGTTCATGTTATTCAAATCCGAGGTTGTCGAACTGTTGCAGAAGTCCTTGTTTAAATCAATAGACAACCCATAATATTTCCCTAACCATCGAGAATATTGACCAAAACCTGTTAGCGCATAGGGAGGCTCTTTACCTGGCTGAGTCATGTTAGAAACAGTCATGGGGAACGGATTTTTCAAACCCGCAACACTAAAGCCCAGGGTGGTGGTCAACAGAGTATAATTATTCTCAGCATACTGGAGCCATTGGTTCAAAACAGAGGTGGAACAGCCAAATTTATTTTCATAGCTAAGCTGAAAATAACCTCTGGAGCTTGTTAGGGGATCAGCCCAACCGTCTGAGGCTGATATGCTTATCGTGTTCCCCGGTGCCGGCCCTGACCCTGCAGGTACCTTCATCCTCGCCGAGCTTGGAAGGCCGGCGGACGCGGGTAGTGTGAACGAAATATAGCCGCCGTTTTGCTGGGCTGGGTAATATGTTGTGGAATTTATGTCAGGAGTCCCCAATGAGAAGAAATACATGTCCTGATACAATCCCGCATAGACATTTCCGGATAGGCTGCCCGAAACGGGAATCTGTATGGTTATGTCCTGCGAGAAATTCGCCGGTATGCCGCTGATTTCATAGACCGACGATATCTGGTCGGTTTCCGTCGGGTCGCTCACCTTGGTCAATACAACTGAGGAAGGTGTAGAAAACGCTCCTGCCGGAACAGTTACAGTAGCCCCGTTGCTCGTAACCGTGCCACCATTGCTCCCTATGGACTGCGCTGTCCCGTCGCATTGTCCCTTCAGAAAAGCGAGATAAATCAGCTCCGCCATCTGCCCCTTTGTAACGACTGCCGACGGGCAGAAGTTCCCGCTGCCGCACCCGGTGCTTATCTGCAGTTCATACAGTCTCTTTATGTGAGGGCAGTATGCATATGAAATAGCTACATCATTGAAAGGTGACCCTGTGCTGCAATAATCAGCCGGAGGTTCCCCCTCAAGAGCCCTTACGATATAAGCCGCCATCACATCGTTAGTGACATTGCTGCCTGGACAAAAGTTCCCACTGCCGCAGCCCTGGGTGATTCCGAGGTCATACAGCCTCTTAATATACGGACAGGAAGTACTTGTGCTGTCTACGTCACTAAACCCTGACCCGCTGCTGCAATAATCCGAAGGCGGCTCCCCTTCCTTGGCCCTAACGACATAAGCTGCCATTGCGTCGTTGGTCACATAGCTGTCCGGACAATAGTTAGCACCTCCGCAGCCGGGGATTATTCCGGCACACCCCACACCCAATATATACTGCCTCGCATAGTAGCTGGAGGAGACGTCGGCATAACTTACGCCACAACTGGTACAATATGCTGTTGCATTCTCTGTTATAGCGAAGCTCTGTCCCGATACAGTGACATGACCTGTCCTGGCAGATCCTGTATAATTGCTGTCTATATAAAACCCTGCTGAACCGCTTCCGGTACCGCTGATTGTCGAAGATGTACAGATACCGGTGTCGCACGTGGACCCGAAGTTTATCCAACCGGAGTCCGATGCTGCCTGCCATGAGCCTGAACATGAGCCGGCAATATTCAGAGTCGCTGTTCCCCCGGCGCTTCCAAAGGTGGAGATAGGGCTTAAGCTGTATGTGCAGTTCGCAGTTGGCGCCGACCGGATTATAAAGTTTGACACTGTCAGCTTTCCATTCGTTATTGTAAGCGAACCGGAGACTGTTGAATAAGAGCTGCTGCCTGAATAGTTGCAGTCGTATCCACCCTGAAGAATAACCGGTATGTTCTGGCTGAAAGTGGGATTTTCAGTGAATGTCAAGCCCTCACTCATAATTGTATCACCACTTGCCGCTTCGTTAAACGCTGCCTGCAGGGAACTATAATATAGAGGTGTTGACCTGGCCAACATTGCAGGAGAATTGGTGCACGAAATTAATGTGCCTGAAAAGTTCTCGTTTGTTGCGCTGCCGCTGCTTACAGACAACCCTATGGTTGCGGGAGTAAAAGTATATCCTGACAGGCTCGGTGTAATCGTATAAGAGCCGGCGTACAAACCTGTGAAGCTGTAGTTGCCTTTGCTGTCGGTGGTCGTTGTGCCGGTAGCAGTTCCGCTTAGGGCAACTGTCACCCCTGATATTGCCGCACGTCCCGCAGTGTTCACCGTTCCGGAGATGGAGTAAGTCGAAATAGCACTGAATGTTACCGATATGGTATGGTTTGCCGTCACATTGCTGAAAGGATAAGTGCTGACGGCCCCCACTGATGAGCCATCTACCAGGACACTTGATATGGAATATCCGGATGAAGCCGTAATTGTGTATGTCTGGCTGCCACCGCTGCTGACCGTAGTCGTCCCTGAAGGTGATATGCTGCCGCCTGTCCCGGCAGAGGCGATTATAGAATAAGAGGTTGTTGTTCCGGACAGGGAAAACTTCTGAACACGGTTGTTGCTGAATTCTACGACATAAACATTGCCTGAGTTGTCCACAGCAACACCCATCGGGCCATTAAACTGCCCATTTCCTGTCCCGGAGGAACCCCACTGGGTTATGTAAGCGCCGCTTGAGCTGAACTTCTGAACACGATTATTATTATAATCGGCTACATAAACATTGCCTGAGCTGTCCACTGCCACACCCCAGGGGTTATTGAACTGCCCGTTGCCCGTCCCGGAGGAACCCCACTGGGTTATGTAAGTGCCGCCTGAGCTGAACTTCTCGATGTGGTTGTTGCCTGAATCAGAGACATAGACATAGCCTGAGCTGTCTACTGCGACTCCGCTTGGATAAGAAAACTGCCCGTTGCTCGTACCCGTGGTTCCCCACTGAGTTATGTAAGTGCCGTATGAGTCAAACTTCTGGATGCGGTTGTTGTATAGGTCAACAACATAAACATTACTTGACCCGTCAACTCCAATGTTTCTGGTTTGATTAAACTGCCCATTCCCTGTTCCGTAGGACCCCCATTGGGATACGTAAGCGTCGCTCGAATTGAACTTCTGGATACGGTTATTATATGTATCGGCGACATAGACATTGCCTGAGTTGTCTACTGCAACACCGCTTGGATAATAAAACTGCCCGTTGCCTGTACCATACCCGCCCCACTGGCTTATGTAAGTTCCGCTTGAGTTGAACGACTGGATGCGGTAATTATACATATCAGCGACATATATATTGCCAGAGTTGTCAGCAGCTATGCCGGCTGGATAATAAAACTGCCCGTTGCCTGTACCATACCCGCCCCATTGTGTGACATACTGATAGGTGTCCGCAAAAGCTATTCCCGGATTGATGCAGAATACCGTTAAGAGTGCAAAAAGGGCTGTCTCCAGACAAAGGTAAAATGCCTTTGTAAAGAGTGCCGTATCATTCCTGCGAGTCCTGTCCATATAATATCTCTACCCCCGGATATTTTCGGCAAATGGAACAGACATCCTTCCAATTATAGAAACTATAAAAACGCTTCACGCAGCGTTATTAATGCCGGCCATGCGTGAGGTAGTCTAAAAAAAATTATTATACCTTTTTAAGATGAATTTTCAAAATTGGTCAATGGCTGTAAGGGATGCTATAATATAAGAGTTAATGCTTTTAGTATTCCGTCGATTGTTTGTGCTATACAACAGCCGATTCTTAAGGAGGCATTGTTACTTATGAATGACATGGAGAAACTCGCGAAACTATTTTACCACTGGAAGGAACACAATATGGAACACGCTGAAACATACCAGAAGTGGATGGAAAAAACTGCGCGCCTCGGACGGCAGGACTTGTCCGCTATTCTTAACCGTCTTTATAACGATGCCAAGAATATGGACAAGCTCTTTGAAGAGGGCGTTAAGTCTATAGAGTAGGCAAATCTCCAACAGGCCGGCGATTTGCGCCACGAATGTAATGGAAAACGGAAGTCGGAAGATCAATGACATCATAGAGTTCCTTTCAGGCTACCTGCATGGAAAGGAGCGTGCGCTAAGGTTATCTCTCATTGTTTTTTTTTCAAAGGGACATCTGCTTATTGAAGATTTGCCGGGCCTGGGCAAGACAACCCTGGCTATTGCGATCGCAAAAGCGCTCGATCTCGGTTTCGGCAGGATACAATGCACCAGTGATCTTTTACCTACGGACATCACCGGACTTTCAATCTACAACAAAAATTCCGGCGAATTTGAATTTCGCTCAGGCCCCATATTTAATAATATTGTATTGATCGATGAGATTAACCGGGCTACGCCGAAGACGCAAAGTGCGCTTATCGAGAGCATGGGCGAGAAGCAGGCCACGATTGAGAGGCAGACCTACACGCTGCCCCAGCCTTTTTTTGTAATTGCCACGCAGAACCCGGTAGAGCAATTCGGCACCTTTCCTCTGCCGGAATCACAATTAGACCGTTTCATGATGAAAATAAGTATAGGCTACCCCTCAAGGGAAGCGGAAAAAGAGATTTTAAAGGGCGGCAGCAGGAGAGCTGAATTATACAATCTGAAGCCCATGATGAATAAGGAAGAGGTGATGGCCCTGGAGGAGGATATTAAAAAGAAAGTGTATGTGTCGGATAAAATTTTCGAATACATGCTCAATATTATTGAAGCAACACGCCGCAGCAAATACCTGATGGCCGGTATTTCTACGAGAGGGGCACTGGCAATGCACTATACTGCAAGGACTAATGCCTATTTTAACGGGAGGGACTTTGTTATTCCTGAAGATATCAGGGAGCTTGCGGAGTATCTGATACCACACAGGGTCATCTTCAGGGAGGAATATGAACACCTTGAAAAAAGGGAGATCATACAATCGCTAATAGAAGAGATACCGGCCCCGGTATAATAAAAATTACCAGGGCAGGCTGGATTTATATTTTCCTGACCCTGTTCCTGGGTTTTTCAGCCGTCAATACCGGCAATAATCTTGTTTATCTTATTGTGTCCGCGTTCCTCGGCTTAATGGGCGTTTCGGGTTTTTTCGGCAGAAATAATTTATCCAAACTGGATGTGACCCTTGATGTGCCTGATGAGATTTTCGCTTCAACCCACTTCCCTGTGAAGATCACTCTGGTCAACAACCGGAGAATTCTGCCGGCATTTTTGATCAGGGTCAGGATCGACAATAAGGAAGTGTTTTTCCCTTTCGTCCCCCCGAAGGGCGCTGAAGCAAGATTTGTGGATTTTTATTTCCTGCGCAGGGGAAGCTATAGCATGGGAAGATTATATTTGTCCTCTGTATACCCTTTCAATTTTTTTACCAGATACAAAGCAGCTCACGGCGCATATCAGGCCATTGTATTTCCGCAGGTCAAAAAGTGCGGTATACCCGGTTTTTTTGATAATCTTACTGCGCGCGGCGGTGAGCGCGATATCAATAAAGCAGGATATGATGGTGATATGGTATCGGTAAGGACCTATGTTTCAGGCGATCCTTCCAAATATATACATTGGAAATCGAGCGCCAAGACCGGTGAACTGAAAACCAAAGAGTTTTCAGCGTCATCACACCAGCCGGTCATTATCGATTTCGGCAAGGTCGATATCCCGGATCAGGAGGAGAGGATATCATGTGTAACTTACGTCATATTAAAGGCTTTCAGGAACAATATTCCTGTCGGATTGCGTATCAAAGACTCTTTTCATACGCCGGGACTGTCAAAGACACACAGATTAAGCATGTTAAGAGAGCTTGCATTATATGACAGCGCATAATCGGCTGATAAGAATTGAAGATGCCTTAAAAGTTCTTACCTATCTTACAGGCGCTATCGGTTTCCTTTCGGTTGCGCCTAATGTCCCTCCTTTGTTTGCTGCCGGGTTCGCCTGTTTTTATTTTCTGTCTGCGATAATCGAATACAGGAATATGCGTCTTGTTCCGCGATGGGTGCTGACATTAATCGCTGTAGTGTTCATAATTTTCACGTTAATGAGATTGCGTATGAATAATTTTATGGTTCCTGCCATTGAGGCCCTTTCAGTCCTCCTGATCGTTAAGTTGTTTGAGGAGAAAAGGTTCAGGGATTACATGCAGATTTATATGTTGTCGGTATTTTTATTGGCAGGAGCAGCGCTTCTTTCACTCGATATAGTGTTTCTTGCATACTTCAGCACATTGCCTTTGCTTTCTTCGGCAGCCCTGGTTCTTCTCGCATATTATTCTCAAGACAGGGAACTGGAGCTTGAGGCCGCTTCTGTGACGAAGATTATTTCCAAATCCCTGCTGATACCGCTTATGGCGGCGCCGTTGACTGTCATACTGTTTATTGTCCTGCCACGTACGAATTATCCGCTGCTCGATTTCCTTAACAGGGGCGGTGGCGCCGCTACTATCGGCTTTACAGACCAGGTAAGGCTCGGGATGGTATCCAGCATTCAGGAAGACACCGCAATTATTTTCCGCGCGAGCATGGAAAAGATAAATGATAATTTATTGTACTGGCGAGGCATTGTGCTGGATAATTTTGACGGCGCCTCCTGGAAGAGTTCGCAGAGATCAACCGGAAACGTTTCAGCAGTTCCCGCATTGGCAGGTAAGCGCGTGGTCCAGACAATTTATATTGAGCCTTACGAAAATAAATATTTCTTTGCTCTTGATAAACCGATGAACATTTCTTTGCCGCGCATTCATATACGGCCTGATTTGACCTTTTCCCAGGAAAGTGACATATCCAGTCGCATTAAATACGATGCCTGGTCAAGTCTTTCTGAAACAGTTGAGGAGAAAGACATTGACAGGGCGATGTATCTGCAATTACCGGGCAAAGTGGATAAAAAGGGCAAGATAGGCGAGTTGGCAAGGCGTTTGGCCGTAATGAATAATGCTGAAGCCACCGTCAGATCGATGCTCTCTTTTTTGAAGAACGGCAATTACAGGTACGCCCTTGAGAATTTGCCGCTGACATCTCATCCTATGGAAGATTTCCTTTTCAAATACAGGTACGGCAATTGTGAGTACTTTGCATCTGCAATGGCTGTCATGCTCAGAATAGACGGCATCCCTTCCAGGCTGGTGGGCGGTTACATAGGCGGCTACTATAATGAAATGGGAAAATATTATTTAGTCCCTCAAAGGAATGCCCACGTATGGGTTGAGGCATATATTGAAGATAAAGGATGGATCAGGGCTGATCCGACGCCTGCGGACAGCACGTCTTTTGGCAGGAGGAAGAACCTGTTTTTCAGGATAAGACTCATGGCCGACGCGTTCAATTATGTATGGAATGCGTCGGTGATAAATTATGATATTAAGGGACAGTTATCGCTGCTCGCGGCATTGAGGGCTGGAATAAAAAAGCCCTCTTTCCATTTTATGCCCGGGAAAGAGGATGTCATAAGGTACGTGCTGTTTATGTGCATTGCGGTCAGCGCGCTATACACTTTTTTTATTCTCATGAAGAGGAGAAAAGCCCCGGCGGAGTATATTGTTAGGCTTTTCCTGAGCAAAGCCGGCCAACTTGGCTATGTTAAAATGAGGTCCGAAGGTCTTGAGGAATTTGCGATGAGGATCGATGATGCGGAAAAAAGAGAGAGGGCCTCTGCATTTGTGAAAGAATTCGAGCAATATTACTACAGGGATGCAGAGATTGGACCTGAAACATCAAAACGCCTCCGGCATTTGATAAACGCTATTTAGGGGTCAATTGGTTTTTATTGAATTATTATGTTCCGGACAGTGACTGTTCCATTGCTTATTATTAGTGGTCCTGTAATTACTGAATATGAACTGCTGGTTGAAAAGCTGCTATCATACCCGCCTATAAGGGTGACAGTGACACTATTGCTTAAATCATCATTTTCCACGTATGTGCCTGCCATAACCTCAATAGTATTCCCATTCCCGCAAGCGTTGTAGCCACTTTGAATCGTGGAATACGCTCCGGAGCTTTCTACCTGGATAGTGTTGCCGGTTGCGTTAAACGTTGCCGTGACTGAGGATCCGGCATATATTGTTATAGAACAAGGGCCTGTGCCTGAGCATCCGCCCCCGGACCAGCCGATGAAGGTGGAACCGGAATTAGCGGTAGCCGTCAGCGTTACGCTTGTGCCGCTGCTATAGCTTGCCGTGCCGGTCCTGCCATTCCAGATTATAGTTCCCGAATTCGCAGTAACTGTTCCGCTGCCTGTGCCTGTCTTTGTTATCGATAAAGCCAGGGCGGTTTGTGTCGGCCAGCCGAACACCAGGTTGTAGGCGTTGACAGTTCCGATTCCGGTGGCGAAGTCCCAGCCGGCAGTTGCGGGGTATGCGATTGAGTATGATAAGCTGGAAGTGGAAAGGACGCCGGTTAACACTGACGGCCGGTCCGTATAGCAATTGTAAAAAGTTGGGATAGTGTTGAGATAAAAGGGCATACAGCCGATGTCATTATCGCCCTGAGTTACGTCGTGGAAAATGCAGGAACTGCTTACACCATTGCCGAGAGAGGAATTGCATGAACTGTTGCCGCCGGCGCCGTACTCGGCGGCGGCCAGGCTATAATAAACCGGGTTAGGATTGCCCTGGGGCCCACCCGCTTTTTGATTCACCAAAGCCTGGACGCCGGCCATAAAGGGCGCTGCTAACGACGTTCCACCAACACGTGTCCAGGAATCGGGAGAGCCGGCTATGCAGGGAGAACTGATGTAAGAGTCACACATGATAGTGTAGTGGCCCCATGCGCCAAAACCGGAGAACAGCGAGATGTCTGGAAGGTCACGTACGCTGTCGGCCGGATTGCCGAAGACCGACGATTGCCATGAAGGCTTTGGATATCCGGCGCAAGTGCCGCTCACGACTCCGGGAACAGAGGGGGCTCCAGTTGCGCAACCGCTCGGGCCTCCTTCTCCGGCCATTATATTGTTGATATCAGCAAATGCATTGCTAGCGCAAGAACCAGTCGATCCATAGGTTGTTGCAAAGCCATCAGAGGTAGCTCCCAACACGCTGGCGCAAGAGTTGTTCCATGGGATTTCAGGAATGTACGACAGTGCGGAGCCGTTAGCGGAATTGTTAGTCGAAGACCAGTATGTATTGTTCTGGCCAAAATATGTGTCTTCGAAATCAGTGCCGCCTACAGCAACGTTGTAGGGTGTGGAGGCCATACCGTCTACGGAGATACCGTGTGTTGCCCAGTTCTGATAGTTAAACTGATCGCAGTCGACTGCGCCTGAATCGCCGGCGGCAACGAAAACCGAGACGCCCTCGGCCACAGCCTGCTGGTAGGCGGAGTTGTAAGCCGCGTTGGCAGTTGCGCCATTATAAGCTTCGCACACTCCAAAGCTTATGCTCATGATGGCTGGCGGCGTGCTCCCATTAATAAGGTTCTGTAACGCGAACAGACCGCCTAAGGTGGTGGACGTATCGGCACAGGACGCCAGCACGATGGCGGCACTTGGCGCCGCAGCGCTCGCGAACTCCGCATCCATGTTCGCTTCACTCTCAGATCTGTTAACGCCGGGGTCACTGCAGTTGTTGCCGCCACTGGGGGGCGCCGGATGAACCTGAGTAAAGGACCCTGATGTGTAGCTGGAAAGGCCGAATATGGAACGGAACGTGGTCCAGTCTGCGGTATTATAGGCATTTGAGTCTTCGATTACCGCGATGGTCTGCCCCTGACCTGAAATGCCTGCCGCGAAAAGCGGCGCCAAATTGTAGATAGTCGCAAAGTCTGAAGGAGTAACCAACCAATCGTTATCACGAGTGTTAGTGTAGTTGGCGCGCATCTTTAACTTCGTGCGGGGGACGAAATCGTGCATAGAGACGACGCCCGAGATCGCATGCGCGAGTGCGGCAGGGATACGAGGGTTACGAACATTTGCGATGTGCCTTACTCCGCTTGCCTGGAGATAATGAATCCCTGTATGGAACGCCTCGAGCACCTGCCCGGCCGAACCGGAGAAGTCAATTACCATGCCGCTGGGGTAAACCGTGTTGACAGCGAAGCCGTGGGACTTGAGCCATGTATTGATGATGTCTATATCCTGCTGCGCCACCCCGAAGGTTTGTCCGAATTGCCGCGCGGTGAGCCATTTGTGGAAGTTTGGTGAAGTTGGATCGTGGAGTTCCTCGATGAAATCCTCGAGCGCCTTTTCCAGTTCCGGAGGCCGCTGCAATTGCAGGAGCATGTGCTCCATTGGGAAGTCTCCGGCAACCGGGCCGCGCTCGTCTTCCGGGGTCATTTCAGGACGCGTATTGCCATTCAACTCGACAAGGTCGCCTTCATCAACAGGCTGCGTAATCAACGCGCGGGCAGGCATAATGTCTGTGAGCGCGGTGCTCGAAGCCCATGAAGGACCGGGCAAAACCATAAGACTCAAATACGAACAAAGCAAAAAAATACGGAATCTTGCTGCAAGAATAAAATTGCCCGTCACGATCTTGTCTCCCATTCTCAAAGGAACATCTTTTTCTGTTTAAGCTGAGGATAACAACGCCCTTTTATTTTGTCAAGCTTACGAATTGCCTCTGTGAAAATTTCCGTAGAAATAGCGGCGTGCTCCCAATCATTTCAAACCTGGACGGCCGGTAATGTGCTATAGTTAACTATGAAAATAGCGGCCCTCTTGAATTCTCTGATGAATGATTCTATTATTCTTCCATTAGCGGATACTCTCTCGTTCCCTTATAGGGCTTCAGTTACGTAGCCCAAAACCATTTTTGCACGGAGGCTCTCAGTTTCAGATGCCGCGTGCCTTCAGAAAGAAGGAAGACCTCAGTCGTGAAAGTGAAGAACAAAAACATCATAACGAACCTGTCTCAGTTGCGTGCGAGTCTCCGCGGAACAGACCTGGCGCAAAAATGCGCTGTCTGTGAGCCTCCGTTGCGATCGGAATTATTCAGCAGCGATCAGATGGAACAGCATGGCAAGACCCTCGCGGCTTCCCATAAATTAAGCCCGGAATATGCCCCGGACCAGCTCCTGGCCCGATTGGCCGACAATGAAGGTATTCTGACCGGGACCCGCAGCCTGCTCATGGAGGCGGTCACGACTGATCGTCGGATTACGCCGGCAGGTGAATGGTTGCTCGATAACTTCTACCTGATCGAAGAACAGATCCGCACGGCCAGGAGACATCTGCCGAAGGGCTACAGCCGCGAGCTTCCCCGCCTGCTGGACGGACTTTCGGCAGGGCTTCCGCGCGTGTATGACATCGCTTTGGAGACGATCTCTCACTGCGATGGCGGATAGATTCGGAAAGTCTGAGCAGGTTAGTTGCAGCTTACCAGAAAGTCGCTGTCCTCAAGTTGGGAGAATTGTGGGCAATCCCAATTATGCTGCGGCTCGCGTTGATCGAGAATCTCAGGCGTGTCGGGGCGCGGATCGCCGCCGACAGGCTCGACCGAAACCAGGCTGATTATTGGGCGGACCGGATTACCGAGGTAGCTGGAAAAGACCCAAAGAGTCTGATATTGGCCATCGCGGACATGGCGCGGTCGGACCCGCCGATGAAGAGCGCGTTTGTAGCGGAATTTGCCCGCCGGCTTCAGGGTCAGGGCCCCGCCCTTGCAATGCCGCTCACATGGATTGAACAACGTCTCTCCGAGCTCAGTCTAACGATCGACCATTTGGTGCAGTCGGAGAACCAGCAACAGGCAGCTGATCAGGTCTCGATGAGCAACAGCATCGGCAGCTTACGTTTTCTTGGCACGATGGACTGGCGCGAGTTCGTCGAGACGATGAGTGTTGTTGAACAGACACTGCGTGAGGATACCGGAGGTACGTACGGCAAAATGGACTTCTCTACCCGTGACCGCTACCGTCACGTGGTGGAGGAAATGGCGAAGAGCGGCCGGCTGTCCGAACACGAGGTGGCAGCCGAAGCGGTACGGCTCGCGCATGAGAGCGCGGCCAATAAAGACGGCAGTAAAGGTGGAGATGATCGCGCGGCCCATGTGGGCTATTACCTGATCGGCAAGGGATTGCCGCTGCTTGAAGAGCAAACACAAGTGCGATTGTCGGTCTCTAACGCCCTTCGGAAAGTTGTTTCCCGGTTTCCTTTGCTCCTCTATATGGGCGCGATAACTCTCATGACGGCAATTATCACCGGAGGGTTGCTGGCGAAGGCGCATGCTGACGGCCTGCCTCTTTGGCTGCTTGTAATGACCGGTATCCTCTCAGCCCTGTGTGCAAGCCAGCTTGCGATTGCAATGGTTAACTGGCTTTCGACATTGCTGGTAATTCCGCAGCCCATACCGAGAATGGACTTTTCCAAAGGTATTCCGCCTGAATCGAGGACCCTCACCATTGTCCCGACTATGCTCACAAACGCCCAGGGTATCGAGGACCTGATTGAGGGGCTGGAAGTCAGGTTCCTTGCAAATCGCGACGATAGACTGCACTTCGGCCTGCTGACTGATTTTCAGGATACGGCAGAGGAAACACTGCCGGAGGACGGACCGCTGTTATTGCTAGCCCGGCAAAGAGTCGAAGGACTGAATGAAAAATACCGGAATGCAAAAGGTGATACGTTTTTCCTTTTTCACCGCCCGCGCCGATGGAATGTCCGGGACGGGGTCTGGATGGGTTATGAGCGCAAGCGGGGGAAGCTTGCGGCATTGAATGCCTTTTTGCGCGGCGGAGAAAATGGCGGGATACAAGGTCTTCCGGAAAACCGCTTTTCGCTCATCGTCGGTAATACGGAAATTCTATCCAACGTAAAGTACGTGATCACGCTTGACACGGATACTCAATTGCCGCGAGATGCGGCGCGGCAGTTTGTGGGAGCTATGGCGCACCCCCTGAACCGTGCGCATTACGACGAAGGCTCGCAGCGAATCGTTGAAGGGTACGGCATTCTTCAGCCGCGTGTAGCCGTGAGTCTGCCGGGTACAAACCGCTCCCGGTATGCGCGCCTTTACGGGAGTGATCCCGGCATTGACCCATACACGCGCGCGGTGTCGGATGTCTACCAGGATATCTTCTCTGAAGGCTCTTTTATCGGCAAGGGGATCTATGACGTCGACGCCTTCGAGAGGGCGCTGGCCGGACGGTTTCCCGAAAACCGGATTCTCAGCCACGATCTTATAGAAGGGTGTTACGCGCGTTCGGGTTTGTTGAGTGATGCAATGGTATACGAGGAGTATCCATCGAGCTACAGTGCGGACGTGAGCCGCCGGCGCCGCTGGATTCGCGGGGACTGGCAGCTTGTGCGCTGGCTTTTGCCGGTTGTCCCTGGTCCCGTACCCGACGGGCAGCGACAAAAGAATCCTCTCTCGCTGCTGTCCCGATGGAAGCTCTTCGACAACCTTAGGCGCAGTCTCGTGCCTTCGGCATTGATATTGCTTTTACTGCTGGGCTGGACGGTCCTTTCACCGGCCTGGGCATCGCCATGGTTCTGGAGCCTGTCGGTGATCGGAATTATTTTTATTCCTTCTTTGATATCCTCTCTACTGGAACTGCTTAGGAAGCCGGACGATGTGAATTTTGTGCAGCATCTCGCTGCCGTGGGACGCTCCACAGCCAGGCGTCTTATTCAGGATGTCTTTACGCTTGCATGTCTCCCGTACGAGGCGTTTTTCAGTCTGGATGCTATTGTGCGTACGACATGGAGAATGCTGGTCACGCACAAGCGGCTCCTCGAATGGAGTCCTTCGGGCGACCCGGATAAAAATACCGGCAGCTCTAAAATGGGCGGCCTCGCCGGTGTCTGCCGGACGATGTGGTTTGCTCCCTTATTTGCCGTAGCAGCGATAATCTATCCGGCATTTTTTAATCACGCTGTTTTGGGAGCGGCCATACCCATCATTTTGCTCTGGTTTGCTTCACCTGTCATTGCGTGGAGGATCAGCCGGCCGCTTGCCCGCGACAAGGCAAACCTGAGTCCGGACCAGACCGTCTTTCTCCAAAAGATTTCCCGAAAGACCTGGACCTTTTTCGAGACATTTGTCGGTCCTGGAGAAAACTGGCTGCCGCCCGATAACTATCAGGACCACCCTGCACCTGCCGTTGCACATCGCACGTCTCCGACGAACATGGGACTTGCGCTTCTTGCTAATTTATCCGCTTACGACTTCGGTTACATTTCCACGCGGAAACTCATGGAACGGACGACGAATGCCCTCTCCACAATGGAAGCACTGGAGCGCTATCGGGGCCACTTCTACAACTGGTACGACACGCAGTCTCTGAAGCCGCTGCAGCCAAAATACGTTTCCACTGTGGATAGCGGCAACCTGGCAGCCCATCTGCTTACGTTGCGACAGGGTCTGCTCACGCTTCCCGATCACACGATCCTGGGTCCGCGACTGTTTGAAGGGCTGCGCGACACACTCAAGGTTTTCCTGGACGCCGGGGCCGAAGCACGTTACGAAGGAAACGTCTCTGCCCTGATCGCTCAGCTGGATAAGGAGCTGGAATCCGCTTGCAATTTCAAACCGACTGCGCTTGCGGCTGTGAGGCTTTGCCTTGAGCAACTTGCAAAGCACGCAGAGGAGGCGCTTTCCATTATCGATAGTTCAGGTCCCGATCCGGAGGATCAGCCAGAGAATCAGGTAGTGTGGTGGGCCCGCGCTTTTAGCGGGCAATGCCGGGCCGCACTCGATGAACTCACGCTTCTCGTACCTTCCGCGGTCCGAGGCCTTGATGAGATTCCTACGCTGCGAGAACTGGCAAGCATTGGAAGCGATCTCGCTTTTGAGAGGATCACGGCTATCGAAAAACTCGTTTTGCAATGCGGTGAACTCAGCCGCATTCAGTATGACTTCCTGTTCGACAGGGCGAGTCATTTACTGGCCATCGGGTACAATGTCGACAGTCGCAGGCTGGACACGGGTTACTACGACCTGCTGGCTTCCGAAGCCAGACTCTGCAGTTTCGTAGCGATCGCTCAGGAACAATTACCGCAGGAGAGCTGGTTTGCACTGGGGCGTCTGCTCACTAACGTCGGTGGAGAGCCGATCCTTGTTTCATGGAGTGGTTCGATGTTCGAATACCTGATGCCGCTCCTGGTAATGCCGACATATGAGCGTACGCTGCTCGATGAGACCTGCAAGGCTGCGGTGGCCAGGCAGATCGAGTATGGGAAGAAGCGCGGGGTACCCTGGGGTATTTCGGAATCAGGCTACAACATGATCGACGCTCATCTCAATTACCAATACCGGGCCTTCGGCGTACCTGGCCTTGGACTCAAACGCGGGCTCGCTGACGACCTTGTGATTGCGCCCTATGCCTCGGCACTTGCTCTCATGGTGGCTCCGGAAGAGGCCTGCCTGAATTTGCAGCGGCTCTCGGCTGAAGGATGCGAGGGAAAATTCGGCTTCTATGAAGCGGTCGATTACACTCCATCACGTCTGCCGCGCAGACAATCTAGCGTTGTGGTCCGGTCATTTATGGCGCATCATGTGGGTATGAGTTTTCTATCCCTGGCCTATCTGCTTTTGGACCGCCCGATGCAGAAACGATTCGAATCAGACCCCTTGTTCCAGGCAACCATGCTTCTGCTTCAGGAGCGGGTACCAAGGGCCACGACATTCTATTCCCAGACTGCCGGCCTCTCTGAATCACATACG
This sequence comes from Dissulfurispiraceae bacterium, assembly GCA_050011415.1. GTDB lineage: Bacteria > Nitrospirota > Thermodesulfovibrionia > Thermodesulfovibrionales > Dissulfurispiraceae > JADFXI01. The sequence continues at coordinate 27,438 of JBEKJD010000002.1, forward strand.
GCTTCCGACGGCTCCGAGACCTCCGTGCGCTCTTTCAGCAGCCCGGACACACCGTTTCCCCAGGTGCAGTTGCTGTCCAATGGCAGATATCATGTAATGGTCACTAACGCAGGAGGCGGGTACAGCCGGTGGAAGGACATCGCAGTCACGCGCTGGCGTGAAGACACAACCTGTGACGACTGGGGAACTTTTTGTTATATCCGTGAAGTGGCAAGCGGGGAGTTCTGGTCTGCTGCATATCAGCCTGCTCTCAAACGCCCGAAGAATTATGAGGCGATTTTCTCTGAAGGAAGGGCAGAGTTTCGCTGCCTGGACCACGACTTTGACACACATACCGAGATCGCTGTCTCTCCCGAGGATGATATTGAGCTGCGCAGGATCACCATCACTAACCGCGGGAGAACACGCAGAGAGATTGAGGTCACGAGTTATGCGGAGGTTGTTCTTGCGCCGCCTGCAGCAGACGAACTGCATCCGGCGTTCAGTAATCTTTTTGTTCAGACTGAGATTATCGACCACAAGCGGGCTATTCTCTGCACCCGTCGTCCCCGCTCCCTCGACGAGCAATCGCCGTGGATGTTTCATCTGATGGCTGTACACGGGGCGGAAACCGGCGAAGTTTCCTATGAGACCGACCGCATGCGGTTCATCGGTCGCGGAAAAACTGTTGTCAACCCGCAGTCCCTGAGTAACGGTGCTGCGCTTTCCGGCAGCGAGGGCCCGGTGCTCGATCCAATCGTTGCTATTCGGTATCGCATAACCCTTGATCCGGAAAGATCGGCAACAATAAATATTGTCACCGGCATAAGTGAAAACCGGGACTTATGTATGGGTCTTGTCGAAAAATATCAGGACCGGCATCTCGCAGACCGTGTATTCGATCTTGCATGGACGCACAGCCAGGTACTCCTAAGACAGATCAATGCCACAGAGGCCGATGCGCAGCTCTACGCCGGACTTGCCGGCTCCGTGATCTACGCCAACTCGTCGTTGCGTGCCGAACCGGGCGTTATCCTCAGGAACCGCCGCGGGCAATCCGGTCTGTGGGGTTATTCCATTTCCGGGGACCTCCCGATCGTGCTTCTGCAGATTGAAGATCCGGCCAACATAGACCTGGTGGGCCAGCTCGTACAGGCCCATGCCTACTGGCATCGCAAAGGACTGGCAGTGGACCTCGTTATCTGGAACGAAGATCACGCGGGTTACAGGCAGCTTCTGCAAGAGCAGATCATGGGACTTATTGCCGCAGGCGTTGAAGCGAATATTACAGAACGGCCTGGCGGCATATTCGTTAGACCTGTGGACCAGATATCGGGCGAGGACCGCATCCTGTTCCAAACAGTCAGTCGCGTCGTCATCACCGACAGCCTCGGCCCTCTTGCCGACCAGATCAACCGTCGCAGTATTGTGTCACTCATTGTCCCGCGCCTTACAACGGCACGGAGCCACCGCACTGAATCCCCGACTGCCGTGGAAATTACCCGCAGTGATCTGCTGTTCTTCAACGGACTTGGAGGATTCACCCCCGATGGCCGCGAGTACATCATTACAACCACGCACGGACAGGTGACTCCGGCCCCATGGGTGAATGTAATTGCGAACCCGCATTTCGGAACGGTTATTTCAGAGAGCGGATCTGCTTACACCTGGAGCGAGAATGCCCATGAGTTCCGCCTCACTCCCTGGTGCAACGATCCGGTAAGAGATTCCGGCGGAGAAGCTTTTTACCTCCGCGATGAAGAGAGCGGCCTTTTCTGGTCCCCTTCGCCGTTGCCTGTCCGCGGGGCGATGCATTACGTGAGCCGCCATGGATTCGGTTACAGTGTTTTTGAGCACACGGAAGACGGCATCAGCTCTGAGATGTGGGTTTACACAGCAATGGATGCATCTGTGAAATTGACGGTATTAAGGGTCAAGAACAAATCAGGCCGGTCCCGCCGGCTCTCAGCAACAGGCTATGTGGAATGGGTGCTTGGAGACCTGCGAACTAAAACGGCAATGCATGTGAGCACCGAAATAGATCCAAAAACGGGTGCGCTATTCGGGCGGAACCCGTACAACACGGAGTTTGCGGACTGGACCGCATTTTTCGACGTGGATGAGGGGACCCGGACCGTGAGCGGCGACCGTACGGAGTTTCTTGGCCGTAACGGCACGCTTCGGAGCCCGGAAGCTATGACCCGTGCGCGGCTTTCCGGCAGGGTAGGGTCTGGCCTGGACCCTTGCGGCGCACTCCATGTACCCTTCGATCTGGCCGACGGACAAGAGCGTGAGATTATCTTCAGGCTCGGCATGGGTCGAGACACATATGACGCCGGCCAATTGGTGCGCCGTTTCCGGGGATCTGCCGCTGCGCGCGGAGCCCTCGAGAAGGTCTGGGAGCATTGGAACCACACCCTCGGCGCAGTGCAGGTGGAAACACCGGACCAGTCAGTCAATGTGCTGGCTAACGGTTGGCTCTTATATCAAACTCTGGCATGTCGTCTTTGGGCGCGTTCCGGATACTATCAGCCCGGGGGGGCCTTCGGCTTCCGCGACCAGCTGCAGGACGTGATGGCGCTTGTCCACTCTGAGCCCCGGCTTTTGCGTGAGCACCTCCTCCTCTGCGCGGCCCATCAGTTCAGGGAGGGAGATGTCCAGCATTGGTGGCATCCGCCGACTGGACGCGGCGTGCGTACACACTGCTCGGACGACTTTCTCTGGCTGCCCCTTGCTGTGTGCCGCTACGTTATGGTTACCGGAGACACAGGGGTGTTGGATGAAACTGTCCGGTTCATCGAGGGCCGCCCGGTAAACAAAGATGAGGACTCTTATTACGATCTCCCCCGCCTGTCTGAAGAAACGGCGAGTTTGTACGATCACTGCGAGCGGGCCATTCTCAG
>JBEKJD010000003.1:0-31102 GCA_050011415.1 Dissulfurispiraceae bacterium
AAGCCAACGCAGGAAATCTCAGGGTGAGATTTCAGCGGAACAGGAGTTGAAACAGTCCGCGGTCGCAGGCATCACAAATGCTGCCAGCGGAACAGTCGGTCTCCTAAGTGCTAAAAATCAAACCGCACTTGCTGTGTCGGCTGGAAAAATGGCGGTTGGTCTCATCGGAATAATCGCTCGCATTATTGCGTCAATGCAGAGGCTGAAAAAGGAAAGGACGCTTGCAGAGCAGAGAGCCGTTTCAACAGAGCAACAGCGAGCCGACGATTGTGTTGTCAGGTTGAAAAGAGTCCTGCGTTTTGAGACCAAGAGTGTCTCAAAAGTACACGACATGCTTGAAACGCTCTTGACACATAAGGATGCCCTCCAAGAGATAGCCCGTGCGGAGGAGGGCATCAGTCTTTCATCGCTCTCAGACGCAGTTAAGCGGGATATTAAAACTCCACATGCCACATTGCACGAGCAGAACTGGGACAACAACAGCGGCATTGGCGGCATTGAGAGATAGGAGGCTAAAAAAGGTCTGATATGCGTATGCTGGCGTGGTTGATTGTCGTTGTCATTATTCTGTTTGATTATTTCTTTTTGATGTCGCAGTATCCAGGGCGTTAATGCCGTGCGTCAGGCGGTTGCCTTGCTCTCTGACATGGCGGTGGAGAGTATAGAGCAGGGCATCAAATACAGCTAAATGAGTATTCAAGCGGTCTGACAGAGATTTCCAAGCCAATTTAAGGCGATTTAAGGCTAACAAAATTTCAAGGACATAGTAGGCATCCTGTTTTTCCCGACAGTTCAATGGCTTTTGCTCTACGAGCGCCGGGCTACCTGTCAAGCCTGCTTGTCTTGACCTTCCGGTGGTATCCCATAACGCATACGGCATCATTCGGTGGACGCCGGCAGACTGCTCCCTGCTTTCATTCATTCCTGCATTGCATTCCGCTCATTCATTTCATCCGGTAGCAGACTGCCCGCCGTACTGCATCCGTCCGACCATGCCCGCACTACGGCGGCCATCGTCTCAATCACCGGCAACAGCATTTTAGAGGACGCAATAGTCAAAAGCTCCCTTGACTGTCCGTCTAAAATACTATACAGTAATTTTATCTTTTCTATGGGGGTGTTCATGAGGCATTATTTCATTATCCCATTAATCGCCGTCCTGCTCTGTGTTGCTTCTCCCGCCCTTGCCGAAACCGTCACCTTTACCAAGGAATACACCTATCAGGCAAGCGATTTTGACAGCAGGAATTCAAGCCGTACCCTTGCCCTTGAAACGGTAAAGAGGCTGTTGCTTGAAGAACTGGGGACTTATATGGAAAGCCAGACGGAAGTCAAAGAAATGAAGCTCACGAAAGACCAAGTTACGACATATTCAGCGGGTATTGTCGGTGCCGAGATAATAGATGAAAAATGGGACGGGAAGTCCTATTGGCTCAAAGCAAGGGTATCGGCAGACCCGAAAGAAGTTGAAAAAGCCTTGAAGAAGCTCGTTGAAGACAAGTCTAAGACACAAGAACTTGAAGAGACAAGAAAGAAGGCGGAGGAACTGTCCAAAGAAAATGAAAGGCTAAGGAAAGAGCTTGAAGCAGGGGCAAAATTAAAAGAGCGAGATAAAGAAGCTGAGGCAAAAAATGTTGAAGCATATGAAAAGACAATAAAAGGGCTTAATGCGGTTGAGTGGTTTGAAAAGGGTTATGCGGCTGGTATTGCAGAACTGTGGAAAGAAGCGTTAGAGGCTTTTACCAATGCTATAGAACTCAAACCCGATTATGCTGAGGTTTATTACAATCGGGGAGCTGCTTATTACAGCTCAGGAGATTATCAGAAGGCTATTAAGGATTTCACTCAAGCGTTAGAACTCAAGCCTGATGATGCAGAGGCTTATTATAATCGCGGGAATGCTTTTGGCAAAACAGGGAACTATGTGCAGGCAATCAAGGATTTTAATAAAGCCATAGAACTCAAGCCTGATGATGCAGAGGCTTATTTTGGTCGCGGTCTTGCTTATAAGAAGGATGGCAATTATCAGCAGGCAATTAAAGATTTCTATAAAACCATAGAACTCAAACCTGATGATGCAGAAGCTTATCTTGGTCGTGGAAATGCTTATATCTCATTACGCAACCCTCTGCAGGCAATTAAGGATTACACCAAAGCCATAGAACTCAAGTCCGATTATGCAGAGGCTTATCTTGGTCGTGGGTTTTCATATGGCTCAATAGACAACCATCAGCAGGCAATTAAGGATTACACCAAGGCATTAGAGCTAAAGCCTGATTACGCATCGGCTTATTATTTTCGTGGAAATGCTTATAGCATGTCAGGCGACTATCAGCAGGCAATTGAAGATTACAATAAAGCAATAGAACTCAAACCTGATGATGCAGAAGCGTATTATAATCGCGGGAATGCTTTTGGCAAAACAGGGAACTATGTGCAGGCAATCAAGGATTTTAATAAAGCCATAGAACTCAAGCCCGATTATGAAGCGGCTTATTATTTTCGGGGAGTTGCTTATGCCAAAACTGGCAACCATCAGGCGGCAATTGAGGATTGCAAGGTTTCTGCTCGACTGGGAGACAAAAAAGCTCAGGACATACTAAACAAACAAGGAATTCAATGGTAGTATGGCAAATGAATTTCAAAGTAATCCATATATTGGCGAAGGTGACCCAAAACTACGGCTATCCGTGGTCGCCTTCGTTGATATCCTTGGTTATAGACATCTTGTGCAGAAGGCAAATAGAAGAAGTGGCAATGCTGAAAGCCTTCTGAGAAAGCTACAACAGTTTGTGTTATTTTGTCCCATAGTCGCAAATTACGGGGAAATGAGGGTAACGCTAATGTCTTTTTTCCCACTATTGAGGAAATTAGGAAAGAGCGACGGGAAAAAGTTGTAATCTATATGTTGACCGTATACGGCGATGACAGTAGTGATGAGAAACAACAAAGGGTTTTTGCTGCCGCTGCACTCATAGGAACTCAAGAGGCATGGGACTCCCTTGAGCCTGCTTGGAAAGAGCGAACAGGTGGTATCCCTTACCATACTACAGATTGTCTCGCTGGTCACGAATCATACAAGGGTTGGAGTAAAGAAAAGAGATATTCCCTTCACAATGACTTAACACATCTGATAGTTGACTTTCCTATAGTGGGACATGCTTATGTAATGGATTTACCTTCGTTCGCCGAGTTTTTTGGCGGCGTTAAAAGAACTGAGCGTTTTCTTCATTGCTTTTCTCATATGGTAGGCGGAGCGTGTGCAATAATAAGAGGCTATAACACAATTCATGAAAAGAAACAAAAAAAGCAAAGGGCGAAATTTGTGTTTGATTCAGATAACGATAATGTTAATGCGGGTTATCTATTTTCTGTTTTAAAAAAAATGAAGCGATGGGATGAACTAACAGCAGATTGCGAAGGCCCAGTAGAGTTTGCATTTCCTGGCAATAAGCCTGTTGGAATCCAAGCTGCGGACATATGGGCATATGAAGTAAGAAACGAATTTGACAACAAAGTGAGGGGAATTGAGGCAACAACTTACGCAAGTAGTCTGTTTTCGTTGGAAAATCCAAGGTTTAATAGAAATGAGTATTTTAGGTCTAAGATAATAGATGCAAAGAAAAGAATAGATCAGATGGACAGTGGTTCAGAATATTCGGCTTACAAACAATGGTTGCAAAAACATAGGCGTCAGGACAATGCAAATTCAAAAATTGCTTTTGTTGCTTTTTGGGATGCACAGGTTCGTAAGAAACAGTAGCTTACTAAGTAAGTACCCTTGCGGTAATTCCCTTTCTCGCACTCATCGGTAGACGCTAACAAAACGCCCGCCATCGTTCCGCATCCGCTACAACTCTGTCATACCTTTTGACGCATCGTTTTTGTCGTCTTAATTCCCGCTCATTGCAGTCGCTGTCAACTCATTCGGTCACTTTGAGGCTTCCCCGCTGTCAGGGGTGCTTGGCAATTGGTGAAAGCACCCCCGCCACCGGGGGAATGATTGAGAGGGAGGACAGGCGAATGATAGTCAAGGAGAGCAAAAGAGGCGGGGAGATAGTGAGCAATGCTCAGGCAGTATATGCACTAATCAATTCAGTGTTGGATATGGAAAGCGAGATTGACAGGGACAAGGAGCACTTCTATGTGCTCGGTCTGAATTGCAAGAACCGGGTGCAGTATGTCGAGCTCGTATCGATGGGCACATTGACGGCAAGCCTTATACATCCGAGAGAGACATACAGGCTTGCCGTGATGAAAGGCGTTGCGTCAATCGTCTGTATTCATAATCATCCTTCCGGGGACCCTACCCCAAGCCGTGACGACCTGGCTGTCACGGAGCGGTTGAAGAAGTCCGGCGAGATACTCGGAATCAATTTGCTCGACCATATCATCATTGGCGACGGGAAATTTACGAGCCTGAAAGAGCAGGGCATCTTTCTTTACAAGAGCAGTAATATAGCGGGTTGAGAGCGAAAGTAATGTGTAAAGCCTTGTGGAAAGCCGTGTAGACGGTTTGTAGACTATTTATTGAGGAAGTGTTTCCTTTAAGATAAGGGGGTAAAGAGTGGCGGTGCAGGGAATCGAACCCCGGACACTGCGGATATGAGCCGCATGCTCTAACCGTCTGAGCTACACCGCCTATCTGTTTGGAGCTTTTAATTATACCAAACTGCCGGATTTTATGGCAATTTACTGATCTCCCAGAGCTTCAGGTATTTCAGGAAGGTATAGAAACTGTAAAGCGAGGCCAGGATAAAGCCATGGATGCCATCTCTGAAACCCTGCTGGAGAAAAAGCATTCTCAGGAAAGTTGCGGGGGGCTTGAGTATAAGTTGGTAAAATCTGAATGGCACTCCCTTTTGATGCAGTTCTCTTGCTGCAAGCATCGAGTAAGCATCCATTTTTTTTATGTAGTCCGAAATCTCCCTGTAGGTATAATGTTCCATGGGGTTTTTACAGTGGCCCGCCTTCCCACGCGCAATAATCTTCTCATGAACTTCCCGCAGTTCCATGTGGGCGCTGTTTTTCCTGAACAGCCTCAGCGTATAGTCGGGCCACCATCCGCCGTGCCGTATCCACCGGCCCAAAAAGAAGTTCTTTCTTGGGATGTAATAGGAATTGTACTCTGCGCTGCCGACAGCCGCCCTGATCTCGTCAGCGAGAGGGGCGGTAACCCGTTCATCTGCATCGAGCACAAGCACCCAGGGCAACGATGCTTTGTCTATGCCAGACTGCTTCTGCCTGGCAAAGCCCTGCCATTTGATCTGGAAAATATTGCCGGTATATTTTTGTGCAATTGATACGGTCCTGTCCGCGCTAAAGTCGTCAATAATAATAATTTCTCTGAACCCGCTGACGCTTTTAAGAGCGTCTTCTATGTTCCGTTCTTCGTTTTTTACAGCTATAATAACTGATACCGGAATCATTCAGCGCCGCCCACAAGTATTGCCTTCACCGTGCCGACGGCCATTTTCGTCTTCATCATCACCGGGATCCTTCTGCTGTCGTCAGTAAACCAGATAAGCATATCCCCCTTTCTGAAAAAGATGCCCTCTGATTTTATCAGCAATGTCCTGAATTTACCTGCCGGTGTCTCCAAAACTTCCTTCTTCAGTGCCCGTACCTCGACTTTATATAATTTGTCGCTGTCAAATACATCAACAAACACAGTCTTCCCAACCTCCAAAGGGAGTGTCCTTATAAAATAAAAGCTTGAAAGCGGATCAAGAGTGGATTCATTGATACCGAAAGTTTTCTGCTCTTTGGCGATATAGTTTATGTAGGTCACTGTTTTTGAGATGTGGTCTATAATAAATTCCTTGTCCCGCCGCTGCCTGCCTTCGCGTATTTTAATCCGGTAATTATACGGCACTCCTATAAAACCCTCAAAGGGGTTCTGCAAAGGGCCGCTTCGGCTCTTAATAGTGCTGACAACCACGTCGTCCACGCGATAAAACAGAGAGACCCATGCCGAAGTCTTGGCCTTCGATATGAGCTCAATGTCATCGCCGGCCTGCCTGACCTCCAGCGCCGCCTCTCCCGTTTTTATTCCACCCCAGGTGAGATCATATTGCAGTTTTTCAGGGATGGGAAAGGAATGGGCCGGAGAAAACACAGCCGAGAGTGCATAAATCAGGAGAACAATACAAAAATTATTGAACTTGATCATATTCGCAAATCCTCAGTGCTATGTTATATTAATCTATGCTTTTAATTCCTGCAATAGATTTAAAAGACGGGCTCTGTGTCAGGCTGCTACAGGGAAGAAAAGAGGATGCAACAGTGTACTCAAATAATCCCGTTGCCACCGCTCAAAATTGGGAATACTGCGGGGCCAGACTATTACATGTCGTTGACCTCGATGGCGCTTTCACCGGCAGCCAGAAGAATATCAACAGCATACGCAAAATCAGGGCCGCCGTAAAAATGGACATAGAGGTGGGCGGCGGTATACGCGACATGGAAAGGATCGATCAGCTCATGGCCCTTGGCATAAACAGGGTCATCCTCGGTACTGCAGCTATTGAAAATCCGGAACTCGTAGAGAAAGCTTCCCTTAAATATCCTGGAAGTGTCCTGGTCGGCATTGATGCAAAAAACGGTTTTGTTGCTGTCAAGGGGTGGGTGGAAATAACCGGGGTAAAAGCCGGAGACCTTGCATCAACAATGAAGGCCCATGGCGCTGCGGGGATTATCTATACGGATATTTCCAAAGACGGGATGATGTCAGGTCCCAATATCGGGGCGACCCGTGAAATGGTCGAGTCGCTCGATATCCCTGTCATTGCATCAGGAGGGATTTCCTCGATAACCGATATTGAAAGATTGCTTGAGATACAAGGGTTGTGGGGAGCCATTACCGGCAAGGCCCTGTATTCAGGCTCTCTGGATTTGAAAACAGCGATAGAAACCGTGACGAGGTCGCAGAATTATGTTAGCTAAACGAATTATACCGTGCCTTGACGTAAGGGACGGGCGCGTGGTGAAAGGGGTGAATTTCGTAAATATCAGGGATGCCGGCGATCCGGTGGAGAATGCGGTATATTATGATGAGCAAGGCGCCGATGAACTTGTTTTCCTCGACATAACCGCTTCCCACGAAAAAAGAAATATCATACTCCATGTTGTCGAAAAGACTGCCGACGATGTCTTCATGCCGCTGACAGTGGGCGGAGGCATACGGACGCTCGACGATATAAGAGATTTGCTTAATGCCGGATGTGACAAGGTCTCAATAAATACAGCAGCTATAAAAGACCCGCATTTCATCAACCTGGCTGCTGAAAAATTTGGGAGCCAGTGCATTGTTGTTGCAATAGACGCAAAAAGAGTAACCGGAGATTTGTCCGACGCTACAGGCGAAAACTGGTTCGCCGATCAATTCCTGAAGGCCGTTTGTCTGGAGGTTCCAGCCGGGACATCAACCTGGGCGCTCTCAACACATGGCGGCAGAAAAATGAAGAGTATTGATGCCGTCAAATGGGCCAAAAAAGTGGAGGAACTCGGCGCAGGAGAGATACTTCTTACCAGCATGGACAGGGACGGCACAAAGGACGGATATGACCTTGAACTCACACGGGCTGTTTCAGAAGCGGTGACGATCCCGGTCATCGCATCCGGCGGCGTCGGTACCCTCGAGCATCTTTATGAAGGCATTGTAGAAGGGAAAGCGGATGCTGTTCTGGCTGCCTCCATCTTCCATTACCGGGAATATACTATCAAACAAGCAAAAGAATTTCTGAGAGCCAGGGGAATTCCTGTCAGACCATAAGAGATCACACAAGTTGCCGCCCTTTTCATTTATTACTCTCCTTCTCTTTTGTCCCGGACAACCGGATCATATATTTATTAAGCACCTCATCCGACGCAGGGCTGACCTGCATCGTGAAACATGCGCCGTTCTTCCTGACAGAAACATCCACAGCAGGCAGCGCTCTTGCGTCTGAATACCGGGCACAGATAGAAGCAGCTATGCCCAATGCATTTTCTGTCATTGTGCCGCTTGCAACCGTAAGCGGGCTTCCGTGTCCGTCAACCCATAACAGGTAATCACTGCTGTCAACCAGTGAATCAATCATTTTGTTGTCTTCCTCATGCCTCCCCACAATTACTTTTCCGCTCCGGGGGATCCTGAACTGGCGGCCTGCCCGCAGGAGCTGTATATCTTTCAACTGTGGATCTGGAGTAAATTCGAGCAGTTCTCTCAGGCGGCATGAATAAATCGGGTCAGTCAAAAGGCATCCCCCTGCAGGAGCAGGATAAACGGTGAGGCCAAATTCGCGGGCCAGGGCCATTTGAGGTTTTCTCGACCTTCCATTAAAGGCGCACAGTCTCTCCCTGTCAATAATACCCGCCTGCTCGGGAATTGTAGGTTTCAGCAGACGTGCGCTCAGAGGCCGCACAATATACCCTGCGAGCCCGGCCTCTCTGTCTATTTTCGGGAATGTGTCCCTGCGCTGGCTCATGGGCCGCTGACCCAGCACCTCTCCGGTTATTATGAAATCAGCTCCGCGCATTGCCATAAGGACCTTGGCTTCCCGGAGCATCAAAATTCTGCAATCGATGCAGGGATTCATGTTCTTTCCATGTCCGAACTTCGGCTTTTTTACAATTTCCATAAACTGGTCTGCGAGATGACAAAGTTTTACCTCAAAGCCGAACTGTGCGGCAGCGGTAAAGGGGTCTTTCGAACAGGATGATTTGTCAGAGATATCGCAGCCGAAATGAGTGAGAAAAGTCACCGCAGTCACTTCTATCCCCTGTCTCATGGCAACAAGGATTGCCAGAGTACTGTCAAGTCCACCTGAATATAGTGCGATAGCCTTCGGCATAATCAAAATAAAAGCGCCTACTTCTCCCCGCTTAAAGATTTGAGCAAAGCTTCCGGGGTTGTAACAGCTGTCCCGACCTCGCCGACTACAATGCCTGCAGCATGATTGGCTATGACTGCGGAATCTTTCAACGAGGCCCCTGCCGCATAAGACAGGGCAAAAGTGGCAATAACAGTATCGCCGGCCCCGGTGACATCAAAAACTTTTTGTGCGACTGTTGGTATATGCGTTGTTTTGATCTCTTTTGCACTGCTCGTCTCGAACAGGCTCATGCCGTCCTCTCCCCGCGTAATCAGCACCGCTTCACATGAAAGCCTTTTTATAAGCTCCTTCCCCGCCTTCAAAAGGGTATTCCCATCCCGGATCTCAACGCCGGACCCTTGAGATGCCTCCATCAAGTTAGGTGTAATGAGCGAAACATTCCTGTAAAAATGGAAGTGCCCCACTTTCGGATCAACAACGATAAACGTATTATTCGTCCTTGCATATTTGACCAGCGCCTTTATAAGCGACGCTGAAACAATGCCTTTCTTGTAGTCGGAAACAATGATCACATCATGCAGGGAGACAGCTTTTTTTATGTAATTCAACAGGAGGGAGAGATTTTTTCCTTCGAGTCTCCTGCTGTCCTCCCTGTCAAACCTGACGACCTGCTGGTTATGGGCCACAACGCGTGTTTTCATTGTCGTAGGCCTTTTGTCTTCCAATATCCCCTCGGTCCCGACATTCTTTTGTTCGAGCAGGTCCCTCAAATGTTGCCCGGCATTGTCCCTGCCGATAAGGCCTGCAACAGATACGTTGCCGCCAAGAGCGACTATGTTATTAGCTACATTTGCGGCGCCTCCAAGAAGAAACGACTCCTTTACAACATCGACTACCGGCACCGGGGCCTCAGGAGAAATCCTGCTCACCTTGCCGAAGATGTACCGGTCAAGGATCAAATCTCCTATAATGAGAATTTTCTTGCGTTTAAACGAATTGATGATCTTGCTAAAACTCATATTACAAAATAACTTATTCAGTCGATCCGGCGCAAGCTTGGGGTGGCGTCAAGAATGAGGAGCACACCAGGACGTCATTCCCGCTTGTCGGGAATCCTTTTTGGAAATTAGGAAAGATTCCGGTCAAGCCGGAATGACAAAATTTCAAAACTACTAAATCTGACACTGGCCCAGCAAGCTTCAGTTATTTGACTTTTCGTAATAAAATTAGATAAAGTTTTAGAACTATGCAGCAAACGGCGTTACAGTTAATACTGGAAGCAGGATACGTTGTCAAAGCCGACCTTGCGATCCTTCTGTTATTTTCCATGGTATCGTGGACTATAATATTCCAGAAATGGCGTCACTTTTCAAAGGCTGACAAAGAAAGCTATTCTTTTTTGAGGGTCTATGAGGCAACAAAGAACCCCAGGGACCTCTATTCGTCATCCAAAAAATATGGGATAAGCCCGCTTGCCAATTTGTTCAGGTCCGTGTTCTCGGAAAAAACCTATACTGACAAGGACGAACTCAAGAGAATGCTCAGAAGGTATTCCACTCTTGAGGCGACCAAGCTTCAGCGCTATCTGAACTTTTTGGCCACAACAGGGTCGACATCACCTTTCATAGGATTGTTCGGAACTGTGTGGGGCATCATGAATGCTTTCAGGGGGATCGGCAGCGCCGGTTCCGCATCGCTGGCTGTGGTGGCTCCGGGTATTGCAGAGGCGCTCATTACTACTGCCATGGGCCTCGCTGCGGCTATTCCCGCGGTCGTTGCCTACAACTTTTACCTAAGCAAGGCAAACAGGATGATTATCGAAATGGAAGACTTTTCCGAAGAGCTTTTTGATTATATTCTCAGGTAAACATACGATATGACACCGGCCAGAGATAGAAACGTCATGTCAGAGATCAACGTAACCCCCCTTGTCGATGTGATGCTTGTGCTCCTTATAATCTTTATGGTAACTGCGCCGCTGCTTCAGCAGGGTATTGATGTGAATCTGCCGAAGGCAAAAGGCAAAAACCTCCCTCCTGAAGAAAGACTGTCAATCGTTATTAAAAAAGGCGGCGAAATTTATCTGAACAACAACCATATTTCAATGGAAGAACTGACAAAAAAGCTCGTAGCTGTGAGCAAACTCAATCCGAATGTGTTTCTTAAAGCTGACCAGGATGTCCCTTACGGAATGGTTGTTCAGGTAATGGGCGAAGTAAAGGAGGCAGGGATCGAAAAGCTCGGAATGATAACCGAGCCTAAAATTTCGCTGAAATGAAGGCGCCGAGTCTATACAGCGCCCTCTCTCTTTCGTTTTTTCTTCACATTGTAGTTATCACTCTCTCTTTGTATATTAGCAGGGAACTCTACACTCGTCACCTTATAGTGCCTTATACAGTAACTCTGGTTTATCCGACTCAGACAGCCGGACAAGAACAAGTCTCCCAATCAAGGGCTGCACCGGCAGCAGCTGGGCAGGAGATTGAGAAACCGGCTGAAAAGTCCCGTCAGGAAATTAAGAGGCCGGCTGAAAAGCCCCATGCAGAATTGAGCACTGAGACCCCGCATAAAAAAAAGGCAGACACAACCCTGATAAAAAACAGGATAGAAGAACTCAAGGCCATACAAAAAATCGAAAAGCTGGTGGCCCTTAGAAAAATTGTCGATATCGGGGCCAAAGGTCGTGAGATGCCGTCGAAAAACCGCGATAACTCTGCCAGGTCAGGCAGCGGAGGCACGAACTCCGCAGGCGGTGATTATGATGCCCTCGTTGGGACAAAAATCCAGCAGCAGTGGATATATCCTGAGTCTCTTCATGATTTGGAGACACTTGTTATAATCAAGGTCGCAAAGGACGGCAGCATAACAATAAAAGAAATCGAAAAAAGCTCCGGGAATCCTCTTTTTGACCGGTCAGTCCTGAGAGCCATAAATCTGGCAAGCCCGCTGCCTCCGCCGTTGAAAGAAACGGAAATACCACTACGGTTCAAGCCATGAAGAAAGCTCTCTGTCTTCTGTTCTCAGCGTTCTGTGTCCTGGCTTCTCCTGCTTTTGCAGAGAAAATTTATATCGACATTACCTCGCCCGGTCTTAAAAAACTACCTATAGCGGTGCAGAGATTTTCAGGCAATAACGAGATTGTAGATATCATAAAAGACGACCTTACGTTTACCGGTCTTTTCGATTGCATTGATGACTCTGTTCAGATCGAGCGCCCTGATCAGCCTTTTAGTCCTTTAAACTGGCAGGGACTGGGGGCCGAACTTGTAGTAAAAGGCAGGGTATCCGTTTTTGCAGCAGACAATTTTCTGGTAACTGTTTCCGCTCATGATGTCGAGAATGGGAGGGAAGTGCTGAAAAAAGAGTATGCCTCTACAACTGAACTGACCCGCCAACTCGCCCATTCCATTGCAAATGATATCTATTCGCTTCTTACCGGACAGCAGGGCATATTTAAAACAAAGATCGCTTTTATCAGCGATAGAGGCGGCAGAAAGGAACTGCAGTTGATGGACTGGGATGGACACAGTACGCATGAGACCGGTATAACAGGAGACATTTTGCTTACGCCTCATTGGTCGTCTGACAAGGCCAAACTTCTTTATTCCGCAGAGCGGCAGCGACAGTGGGGAATGTTTCTGCTGGATATGAATACCCTTAAAGAGCGGAACCTCGCTATGGCCAGTGGTTTACACATAGCAGGCAATTTCTTTCCCAACAATTACGAATTTGCGTTCACCTCAACAACAGGCGGCAATTACGGTATCTATGTTGCCGACCAGTCCAATGTGCGGGGCAGGAAAATCATCTCTTCACCCTGGATCGATGTTTCCCCTTCGGTATCTCCTGACGGGAAGTCTATTGTCTTTGTCTCCAACAGATCCGGCGGTCCACAGTTATACATTGCAGACCGGTCCGGCTATGATATAGTGCGTCTGACCTTTCAGGGCAGCTACAACACTTCTCCGGTTTGGTCTCCTCATGGGGACAAAATTGCGTTTACCGGCATGTCAGGAGGGCTGAACCAGATTTTTATCATTAATACAGATGGCTCAGGCCTCACTCAACTCACTGATAAAGGAAACAATGAAAATCCCTCCTTTTCTCCTGACGGCAGATACCTGACCTTTAGTTCGACTGTTTACGGCCCAAAGGGGATTTATCTCATACGCGCTAATGGAGAGGGGTTGACGAGGATAACGCCAAAAGGCGCAAAGGCGCTAAACCCCAGCTGGTCGCCGATGTAAGAAAAAACGCCGGAATCGGAGAAGGGGCGAAAGGGAGAATCGGAGAAAAGTCTTTTGCTCCGGTTCACCGATTCACCGATTCTCCGGTTCTTTTATTTGATGGAGGGTGCATAATGGAATTCAGCCATTTTGATAAAGCAGGAAGGGCGCGCATGGTCGACATTTCAGGGAAAGAGACCACTGATCGCGAGGCAGTTGCCGCAGGTTCCGTGCATATGGATGCTGAAACAATGCGGCTGATAAAAGAGGGGTCCATCCAAAAAGGCGATGTGCTTGGCGTTGCCAGGATAGCCGGCATCATGGCAGCCAAGAAGACCGCTGAATTGATCCCGATGTGCCATCCGCTGGACATAGCATCAATAACAGTTGATTTCGCCTTTGACGAGGGCAGAAGCAGGATTGACATTAGAACTGCTGTAAAGACAACCGGCAGGACAGGCGTTGAAATGGAGGCCCTGGTTGCTGCGTCTGCCGCCGCCCTTACTATTTATGACATGTGCAAATCAGCGGACAAGGGAATGGTGATTTCTGATATCATGCTCCTTGAGAAACGCGGCGGCAAAAGCGGGGAATTCCTCAGAAAACCCGGAACGTCACAGAAGTGCGGTTGATATTATTTTTCAACTGTTACATAATGAGTCATAATTTATGGACGCAAAACCCCTCAATCGCAGAAAATACGATAGGTATTTTATTGATGAGATTCCAGTCGAAGGCATTGGAAGCATTGTTGAGGTCAGTAGAAAAGGCCTTAAGATAAAAAAGGCGCCAGAATTTACCGCTAAAAACCCGACGTTAAACTTCAATATTTCCACCTTAGAAATAAAAACAGAAGTCCGATGGGAGGACAAGAAGTTTATTGGGTTACAATTTTCAGGAGCTTTTAACGACCCGAAATTTATTATCAGGAGGGTGAAAAAGCTGAAAGAAACGGTGGTCCCGCCACAAATGAAAGTCCAGGACAAAGCCATCGAGCAATATAAAAGAGACGAGATCCTGACCAAACTGGTAAGCCTCATTATGGAAGCTGACTGCACTGAGCCAAATATCAGGAAAATGGGTATATATATAGATGAGATCTCCGGACTTGAGGAAATAAGGCAACAGACTGAGGAGGCCTCCAAGGGGAACGAGGAAGCTGGTGAAGAGTCAAAGGCGGAGGATACAAAGAAGGATGTCCAATCACTGAAGAATGAATTGATTGCAAGGGCGATCAGTTCATGTGCCGATACACAAACCCATGTTGCGGATATTAATTTTGCCATCAACATACTGGGGTATGACAATGTCCGTACAATTTTACGGAACTATGTCCGCAAGAGAATTTGTCAGACCCAGAATGCCGTGTCTGCATTTGAGGACTGCGAATCTTATGATATTATTAAATCCGCCATTTTCAGAAAGCTCTGCCATATCTTCGGCTCACTGGACATTCAACCGGAAGGCAATGCACTTCTCTCCTGTGAAACAGTAGGGGTGGAGCTACTGATAAGAGAAAGCAGCGGCATACTGGACAACTATTACAAGTCACCATACAGGCTGTATTCAGAAGTATCGAGGATGTACGAAAAATCGTTGTTTGGTGTTGATCCTATCCAGATAAACAAATTCTATTTTAAAAAGAGCATGGGGGCTTTTGAGGAACTTTATGATGGCTATGTTCTGGCACAGATAACGCTCAATCCGCACTATTCTCCTTCTGAAGACATAAAATTATCATTGGCTAAAAATGGGCTGGCTTTTTCCTATATGGCATACCTCACATTCCTTACTGTTAATTTCCTTATCGACAGGGACAATGAGAGCGGATTTGTCCTCTCAAAAAGGCTCAGGGGCAGAGGGATGGATGATAAAAAAATCCTGGGCTTCCTTGATAACGCTGTCAATGAGGCAAAGGCGGTTTTAAAAGACTTTGGCATCAAGACAAGTCTTGCCCGACCTCCTTTGCCGACTGGTTCCTTTAATATAGAGGCCTACCTGGGCAGGGACATAAGGTTTCAATATTTGCTGCAGAGTTTCAGGAATTTTAATAATATGAAGCTGAAGAGAATGGCGATAAGATATGAAGATGAGTCTTACGCTCATTTTATTCTCAGCAAGGTCCTTAACGCAGAAGGCCTTGGACTCAATTCAAAGACATTTGTTGTGGTGCCATGCGGGAATGTTTCTGACGATCAGTGGTATGTCAGGGACTTTGCTTATTTCGATCTCCTCGTTTTTAAAGACATCAACAAACTTCCTGCTTTTCACATAAATACTTTTATGAAGTTATGGAGCAGTTTTGAAGGACAAATAATTGCAACATTCAGCAACCTTGATTTCACGGATTTTACCAAGCCGCCGTTATATTCAGTTCTTAATAGCCATATAGTGGATTTCCCCTCATATTTCTACAATGATACTGTTTATAAAAAAATGGTTGAACATGCAGTGAATTACCTCAAACCATATATTGGGCAGGAGCAGATTGATATAACCAGGTATTTAGGTGAAATCTTTACCATGAATCATATAAAAAGAGATGTGCTGCTCAACAAGGAGATTGTATAAGTACTATTTGTATCTCTCCACACTGAATTTGAATATTTCAACATCCTTGTCAGCGGGATCAATACCTGCCTTCATTTTTGTAATTCTCAATTGTTCTTCCGCAGTTTCGACACCTTCCAGGTCAGGAAGCAATAGACCCCTTTTTGCGCCTTTAATAACTATTACTCCGTACTTTTTCGGATCCAGCTCCGACAGGTCTTTTACTTTTTCAGGCGTTGACAGTACATCAACCGAATACTGGATCGCCTGAAGTTCGGTTTCCAGCACCGGAAGAAAGCGGGGGTCTTCGGTAGCTGCAGCCAGAGCATTCCTGACTATTTCATCGTACAGGTTTTCAGTAGTCGGAACAAAGGTCCCTATGCACCCGCGAAGATCGTCTCCTGTCTTGAGGCAGACAAATACGCCGGCTTTTTGTTTCATGTCGGAAGTCAATTCTTCAGGAGGGGCAAGCACTTTTCGCCGGGTCACATACTCTTCAATAGCCTTTTTGGCAAGCGCTACATAAGGGTGCATGGCTACTCTTTTCGCTGCATTGCGTAGTCGGCCATTACAAGAAGGGCTTCCTTTCCGGCAGAATCGGGGAAGCCCGCCAGTTCGGACTTTGCCTCTACAACAAGATTCCGTGCTATGTGAAGGGATTGCTCTATTGCATCGTACCGCGCAAACAGCTCCATAATCCTCCGCAGACCCTCTTCACTTTCAACACTGGTCTTTATAATAGACTTGATTTCGTCACGCTCGGCATCGGAAGCTTTGGTAAGCAGATAAATAAGAGGCATGGTGATCTTTCCCTCTGCGAGGTCCTTGCCCAGCTTTTTGCCGAGGTTCTTCTGGTCCGCAACATAATCGAGAACATCATCGGCAAGCTGGAAGGCAATACCCGTCTTCATCCCGAAGCGCGCGAGCGCCATTTCCTTTTCCTCAGGCTCACAGGCCAAAATCCCCCCAATCCTGCATGCCGCTGATATCAGCACGCCTGTCTTGGCGGCAATAATATCGTAGTATTCCTGCGCAGTTATGTCGGGGTCACCGATCTTATTAAGCTGGAGAATTTCACCTTCCGTCATCCGGGTCGTAGCCTCTGAGAGCGCTTCCATTACCTTTTGATTCTTCTGGTCAACTGCAATCTTAAGCGCCATAGAATACAAAAAGTCCCCTACCAGTATAACAACCTGGTTCCCCCATATGGCATGGGAAGCCGGCTTTCCTCTTCTTGTATCGGCGCTGTCGATAACGTCGTCATGCAGCAGTGATGCGGTATGTATTGCTTCGATAATTGCCGCAAGCATAGTGCGGTTTGCTTCCTTGTAACCGCAAAGGTCAGCGCTGAGCAGAAGAAATAACGGCCGTATCCGCTTGCCTCCGCTGCTGAGTATATGCTGCCCCACCATGGGAATGAGAAAGACCTTGCTGCTGAAAATTCCGAGGAGCTGCCGGTCAATGGTTTTCAGGTCTTCTGCATAGTGGGAAAAAATATCTTTAATATCCATAATCAATCAGTTGCATGCAATCGCAAAGATTCTAAATCAGCAGTCTGGTCCGCCAGTCTTTTAATGTCCCTGGGTCTGAACGCTCCCTTTTCAGTAAAAAATGAAGTGACATATTTTGCCGGGGTCACATCGAATGCCATGTTTATAACATTCACGCCTTCCGGTGCTATCCTTTGACCTCTTATAGTGGTTACCTCGTCTGCATCGCGTTGCTCGATAGGGATATGATCCCCCGACTCCATGGCAAAGTCAATGCTGCTTAACGGCGCAGCCACATAGAACGGAATGCCGTGCTCCCTGCACAATACCGCAACAGTATAAGTGCCGATCTTGTTCGCCACATCTCCGTTCCTTGTCGTGCGGTCCGTGCCGACTATTGCAAGGTCGATAGCGCCCTTTTTCATAAGCGCTCCGGCGGTATTGTCGGTTATCAGGGTCACCGGTATGCCGGACTGCATCAACTCCCATGCCGTCAGCCGGGCGCCCTGCAATACAGGCCGCGTTTCGTCGGCAATTACCTGTATGCGTTTACCCTGCTCTTTTGCGACAAGCATGGGCGCAGTTGCTGTGCCGTACCCGCCGGTGGCAAGGCTTCCGGCATTGCAATGGGTAAGGATAGTATCTCCGTCCCTGATAAACCCGGCCCCCCATTTCCCTATCGCCTTGTTTATCTCTATGTCTTCTTCAAGTATTCTCCTTGCCTCATCTATAAGCAGCTTTTTCACAACGGCTACCTGTTCGTCTCTTTTTGAGGCCAGCAAACTTTTCATTCTCGCGACTGCCCATTTAATATTCACGGCAGTAGGTCTTGTAGCAAGAAGCGCGTCCATCACCAGCTCCAGCTTTACTGAAAAATCGCTCATAGAGCCGGCTTCTATATCCTGTGCGCCGAGTGCAACACCCATGGCAGCGGCGATGCCGATTGCCGGCGCTCCTCTGATCCATAGCTTCTTGATCCCTTCCGCAACCTTCATGTAGTCAGCGCATTCTATATAAGTTACCTCAAGAGGCAATTTGCTCTGGTCAAGCATGAAAACCTTGTCATCTTTCCATTCTATGGTACTAATCATGCCAATTCTCCTATATCCTAAATATCGCAAAGTCAAAACCAACCACGGCAGTACACAGAGGAATCCTGCAATTACACATTCTGCCCCGGAATAAGAAAAGATGTTTTATTACATAGCAGAGGAATAATTCACAAAACGACATCAAAAAAGAACTATTGATACTATACGATATGTCTTTTAAAGTATGCAACCCGCGCCGGCCTGTCCAGTAGACTTTCAGTAACAGCGGCTGGTATAATGAAAAACATTTGCGAATAGAAATATCAAATAGGGAACTTGATGACCCTGGACCTAAGGCGGTTGTGTCCAGCGGCCCGTGAAGTGAACGGTCGGCGCCCTACCCGGGCGTAACCTGCCGGTTTGCCTCCAGCCGCACCTGCCCCGGCGGCCTAAATGGAGGTTGACCATGGAAAACCCACTTAAGGGCAACTCGAACAAAACCTCTGATATAAAAGTTTCCGGGGATGGATCCCGGAAATTGAAGACATCCGTCAACATGGCTGAGCATGAGCGCCGGTTGATGCATATCTGTTCTCTTCCCGTGTCTGAAGTCCTGGCAGAGCTCGGCACTGCTCCTACGGGACTGACCGCCGAACAAGCTCAACAACAGCTGGAAAAGTATGGCCCTAATGAAATGCCCCGTGGCAAACGCCTTGGCTTCTGGGGCGACATTTTCGAGCGGTGCAAAAGCCCCCTGGTAATCCAGCTTCTGGTGATCGCCATAATTTCCGGTATCATGGACGATATTGTTTCTGCAGTCATTGTTAGTGCAATGGTTTTTCTCAGCGTCGGGCTGTCTTATATACTGGACCAAAAATCGAATCGCGCTGTCGAAGCCCTTGGCAAGCGCGTGCAATCACGGACCGTCATCCTGCGTGACGGTAAAGAAACCGAAGTAAGGATATCCAAGGTGGTCCCGGGAGATATTGTCCTGCTGTATGCCGGTTCCATTATTCCGGCTGACCTGCGTCTGCTCTCAGCCAAGGATTTCTTTGTCGGCCAGTCGGCGCTTTCGGGGGAGGCGATGGCAGTTGAAAAGACACCTGATGCTTCCCCGTCTCAGGATTCTACCGTATTCGATCTGGCGAACGCATGCTTTCTCGGGACCACTGTAACGAGCGGAACTGCCCGCGGCGTAGTGGTCAACACCGGTGCGCGGAGCATCTTCGGGTCCATTTCCGAGCAGCTGGCAGAGCGCGCAGAGGCAACGAGTTTCGACATAGGTGTCCGGTCTTTCACCTGGCTCATGATCCGGTTCATGGTAGTCATGGTCTGCGTGGTGTTCTTCATTGTGGGATTGACCAAGGGGAATTGGGTTGAGGCATTTCTGTTCGGCCTGTCAATCGCAGTCGGCCTCACCCCGGAGATGCTGCCCATGATGGTCACTGTAAACCTTGCGAAAGGCGCCCTCACCATGTCCAAGAAAAAAGTTATTGTTAAACGTCTTCCGTCGATCCAGAACTTCGGCGCTATCGACATACTGTGCACAGACAAAACAGGGACGCTTACCCAGGACAAGGTTGTGATGAAACAACACCTTGATATAACCGGCGAGCCGAGCAGCGACGTTCTGAATTACGCCTATCTCAACAGCTATTACCAGACCGGGCTGCGCAACCTGATAGACAGGGCAGTGCTCGAACATTCCGACCTGTACGTGGGTAACTGCAGGCTTGTGGACGAATTGCCCTTTGATTTTCAGCGCCGCCGCATGTCCGTTGTAGTTGATTATGAGGGAGACCACGTCCTGATCTGCAAAGGAGCCGTGGAGGAGATTTACTCCTGTTGCAGCTACTACCAGATGGACGACGAGGTCTATCCGCTCATAGATCTGATCCGGGAGGACCTTTTCGAAGAGGTTGATCGCCTCAATAAAGACGGTTTTCGCGTTCTGGGCATTGCTTACCGTGAATTCCCCCGTGAAAAAACCTCCTTCACTGTTGCGGATGAGGAGAAACTTGTTCTTTTGGGGTATATCACTTTCTATGACCCGCCCAAAGATTCGGCAACTGAGGCACTGAAGCTTCTCAAGGATGCCGGTGTAAGGGTCAAGGTTATAACCGGCGACAACCGCCTGGTTACACAAAAAGTATGCAGGGACGTCGGGCTTGCGGCTGAACATATAGTCACGGGCCCGGAACTGTCGAAGCTTTCACCAGAGGAATTCTCGCAGGTAGTGCAGGAGTCGGATATCTTTGTCAAAACAACCCCGGCGCAAAAGGAGCAAATCGTCCGGGGCTTGCGGAGCAGCGGCCACGTAGTGGGTTTTATGGGAGACGGCATCAACGATGCTACCGCTCTTAAGGCTGCCGACGTCGGAATATCCGTTGACTCGGCAGTGGACGTTGCCAAGGAATCCGCTGATATTGTGCTGCTGGAGAAAAGCCTGCTGGTCCTTGAAGAGGGGATAATCGAGGGACGGAAGGTCTTTGCCAATATTGTCAAATACATCCGTATGGGAGGCAGTTCCAATTTTGGAAACATGTTCAGCGTTATTGGCGCAAGCTATATGCTGCCCTTCCTGCCCATGCGGCCGGTGCAGATTCTGTTGAACAACCTCCTCTATGATTTTTCCCAGACCGGTATCCCCACTGACAACGTTGATGAGGAACTGATTGTCAATCCTCTGAAATGGAACATCGCCAATATCAAACGCTTCATGATTTTTCTCGGACCGATAAGTTCCATATTCGACTATGCCACTTTCGGGTTGATGTGGTTCTTTTTCCATTGCAGTTTATTTCTCAACCCGGCCACGGGAACGCAACAAAAAGCTGCGCTCGAACAGCTTTTCCAGACCGGCTGGTTTGTGGAGTCGCTTTTGACCCAGACATTGGTCGTCCATATCATCAGGACCAGACGGGTGCCTTTTTTCGGCAGTCGGGCTTCACTCCATCTGACGTTGACCACTCTGACTATTATGGCGATTGGAGGCTGGCTGCCTTATTCGCCATTTGCAGCATCGCTGGGCATGGTCCCGCTGCCCGCGATCTGGTGGGCCTGGATTGCGTTGTTCCTTTTGTCCTATTGCGTTCTTGCGCATATCGTTAAGACCTGGTTCTTTAATCGCTATGGAGGTGATTGATTATGGATACTCTGTTAGATGCCCTGCAAGAGGGAAGATTGATCGAACTCCCCGACAATAACAAGGAAGATGCCCTGCAGTTCCTGGCGCACATCCTGGAAGCGATTCCCTCGATTCCGACAGGCACCGATGTAGCGGGGCCTGCCATGGCAAAAGAGACGTCCACCAACACGGCCCTTGGAAAAGGGTGGGCCTGCCTGCATGTGCGGGTCCCTTTTGATGAGGATCTAATGTGTGTCGTGGGCTGGAGCCCTGCTGGTATAGATTACGGGGCTCCGGACGGCATACCAGTATCTATCATAGTCATGTACCTGGTGCCTGCCAACCAGCGGAATCATTATCTGCGGGAAGTTTCTCTGCTTGCAAGGGCCCTGACAACCTATTCCGGGATCGAAAAGTTGCGCTCTGTAGGTGAACTGAACGACGTTCGCGACTACCTGCTCGACCTGATCAGCACCACAAAGGAAACTGTCGGGCAGGATACGCGGGCCCGGATGATCCAGCTTCAGGCCAGGCCCAGCGTTGAGGAATTGCCTGCTCCGGATTTATCGAACCTTATCCTGGAGCCTGTAACTCTGATCACCGGTCCCAATCTGAAGACCATTGTGCTTGCTCAAAATGTCAGTCTCGTGGAAAACCTTGACACCGCTTCCGGGCTGATTGAAGATATCTCGGCCCGCGGCGTTTTCAGCAGCCTCGGATGGCGGGTTGTAAAGCGCGGCTCTGTAACCTATCACGGTGATCGTATTGTTTATGATTGTCTTGCTATAAGAGCGGCAAGCGGCCCTAAAACCACCGGGTAATGTTCCTCTTTTTTATTCGTACATGCATAGAGTTTTGACGAATACTTAACCTTCAAAAAAACAGTGTGTTAAAAAATTCTTGACATATTATTTTAAACAAGATAATATTAATCCTATATTATAATCACGCCCTTTTTACGCTGAAACTTACGAGTAAAGATTGCATTTAAATATAAACGCGCTAAAATTAGTAATGGAGTCTTTTGGCTCAACACAGGATGTTTATATCCTGATAAATAACTATAAGGAGGGTTTGTGATGGCAGATGATACAGAATATGACTGGAGACCTGTTAAAGGGTTTGCCCTTTCCGGACTTTTCTGGGGAGCGGTTTCTGTACTGATCGGATTGTTTATATCCATCCAGATGTGGAAGCCCGAGTGGAACTTTGCACCTTATCTTACCTTTGGAAGGTTAAGAGCGGTGCATGTAAACGGTCTTGCCTTCGGCTTTGCTGTAGCTGAGATATTCGCCCTGAGTTATTACATGGTGCAGCGCCTCACGCGCAGGCGCCTGCTCTTCCCCAAACTGGCGGTGGTCCAGCTCTACATTTTTAATGCAGCTATTCTTGCTGCGGCACTCAGCCTCCTGGTCGGTTTCACCAAATCCAAGGAGTACGCAGAGTTGGAATGGCCTCTGAGTATAGGAGTTGTTATCCTCTGGGTTATGTTCGCTGTCAACATCTTCGGCACCATTATCAAGAGAAAAGAGGAACAGATGTATATCTCCCTCTGGTATCTCATTGTAACAGTTATTGGAGTAGCGGTGGTCTATATAATCAACAACCTCTCTATCCCGGTCAGCCTCACCAAGTCATACTCTATTTTTGCCGGAGTCAACGACGCCAATGTCGAGTGGTGGTACGGTCATAATGCCGTCGGCTTTGTTTTTACAATGCCGATATTGGCAATGTTCTATTATTTTCTGCCCAAATCAACCGGACTGCCTATTTTCAGCCACCGGCTTTCAATTGTTGCTTTCTGGTCCCTGGTATTCGCTTATCTTTGGACAGGGTCCCATCATCTTGTTTACACGCCGCTTCCTGACTGGATCCAGACAGTGGGTATTGCATTTACATTGTTCCTGATCGCGCCCTCCTGGGGCTCTGTGGTAAACGGCTATTACACAATGGGCGGCCAGTGGGACAAAATGAAATCCAATTACCTGACCAAGTTCTTTATCCTGGGCATCACCTTTTACGGCCTCCAGACCATCCAGGGGCCGACCCAGGGACTGAGAGTGGTGAGCCAGCTTATTCACTACACGGACTGGGTAATCGGCCATGTCCATATGGGAACAATGGGCTGGGTCGCAATGACTATCAGCGGATCAATGTATTACGTTATTCCCAGGATATACAACACTGAAATTTACAGTGTCAAGCTCGCCGACGCCCATTTCTGGTTGGTACTTATCGGCCAGCTCATTTTCTCAATAACCATGTGGATTCTCGGCATAATGCAGGGCAGCATGTGGAAGGCCATTTCTCCTGACGGGAGCCTCACATACACCTTCATGGATTCGGTCAATGCCAGTTATCCTTTCTGGAAGATGAGGACCTTCGGGGGTGCTCTGTTCTTCATCGGCCTCTGTATTTTCGCCTATAACATCGTTATGACCATCCAGAAGGCCAAGAAAAACCAAGTTCTAACAGCAGGGGGGAGGTAAGCCATGGCCGGAACAATCTATAAGAAACCAATTGCCTTTGCAATCGTAGTTACCCTTGTCGTTCTCGCCGGCACGGTTGTCATGATGCTCCTTCCCATGCTCAGCAGCACCATGCATCCAAAACTCTCGACACTGAAGCCGTACACCCCCTTGCAGCTTGCGGGAAGAGATGTCTACCAGGAAAACGGTTGTTTCTATTGCCATACCCAAACAGTACGGCCGCTGAAATCCGAAGTAATGCGGTATGGAGAATACTCCAAGGCCGGAGAGTTCGCCTATGATCAGCCGTTCCTTTGGGGCTCAAAAAGGATAGGGCCGGATCTGGCGAGAGAAGGGGACAAATATTCTGACCAATGGCACTACGATCATTTTAAAGACCCGAGAAAGTTCTTCGCAACCTCCAATATGCCTTCCTTCGGATGGCTGGCAGATTGTCCGCTTGACCCTGATGGGATAAAAGCACGGATGCTGACGCTGGGATTCCCTTTTTTCGGGAAGGATATCGCGGCTTTGGCAAACAAGACAAAGCTTGACGCACTTGTAGCCTACGTGCAAACCCTCGGCACAGCAGTGCCGAAGAAAATGAATGCCGCCCTGATTGCGCCTGGTGAGAAAAACCCTCTGGCAGGCGATCCTAATGCTATTGCTGAAGGAAAGAAGCTCTATGAAAGTAACTGCGCGGCATGTCACGGAATGGACGCAAAGGGAGGCATCGGTCCTGACCTCACCGGCAACGAATGGCTGTATGTCCAGGGACCGGTAGGCGACGATACCCTCTTTTCAATCATCTCCGGCGGGACCCAAAAAGGCCAGGAGTTCGAGGGCAGAAAGGCCAGGGGCGGAATGCCGCCATGGGGTGACTTCTTTGGCAAAGACAAGAATAAGATATGGTCCCTGGTTTCTTACATCAGGTCTCAGGAAAAGAAATAAGGACAGGAGGGATATATGTCAGACATCGTCAATAAAATAGCTGAAGACATCGACAAGATCGGGGACATGGAAAGGGAAGATACCAAGAAAAAACTTCCAATCGGCTGGCTCTTATTGTACATCGGCTTGATCGTATGGGGTATCTATTACTGCATTTCCTTCACCCCTCAGATCAGCGGCTGGACCCAGGAAAAAGCTTATATGGAGTCAATAGGGAAATAAAAAACTCTCTCCTCAACATTGGGTGGAGAAAACACACTTTTTTCTCCACCCGGCTTTTTTTATAAACTGGAGAACATATATGCTCACCCTTACATGATAAGACATTCCGTAGGCGCCAAGAAGTGCATGAAATGCGGCACGGTCTTTCAGACCGATTTGCGCGGTGGGGCCAAGTGGTGTTTCTCCTGCAAGGCAGTGCTATACAAGTTATATCAGAGAGAATATAAGCGCAGGATGAGACGCCGTGATAAATGCGAGCATGCAGTCCGGTAACAGTCAGCCGACAATGAGGTCTCTGCGCCGGATCTCTGAGATTTTGCAGGCCCTTCTGATTATCGGCTTGCCGTTTATTAAAATCCGTGGAAATAGCGCCCTTCGTTTTGATATCCCGACGCTGCGGCTCCATGTATTCGGGTGTACTATATGGATGCAGGAATTCTTCATTGTCCTTATCGCAACCATTTTCCTGACCCTTCTCATAATTTTAATCACGCTTGTCTTCGGCAGGGTATGGTGCGGGTGGCTCTGTCCCCAGACAGTGCTTGCCGATTTCACCCCCTTCGTTGATACGGCAAGAAATAGTGGGCTGGGACAGAAAATGGCGGCTTATGCATTAACATTTCTGATCAGTATTATAGTTGCCGCATCTCTTATCTGGTATTTCGTTTCCCCCTATGAATTTATTCCCCGTTTTTTTGAGGGGACCCTCGGTGAAACAACGTGGGGATTCTGGATTGTTCTGACTATTATTATCTTTCTCAATTATGCATTACTGCGCCATAAATGGTGTGCTACCGTATGCCCTTATGCCAAAATGCAGAGCGTGATCTTCGACAAGAGCACACTTATTATAGAGCTTGACCCTCAAAGGGCGGATGAATGCATCGACTGCAAGAGCTGCGCAAAGGTCTGTCCTACGGGAATAGATATTCGTCAGGGCCTTGATGCAGCCTGCATCAACTGCGCGGAATGTATCGATGCCTGTAACAAGGTAATGGCCCGTTTTAAGAAGCAGGGCCTGATCCACTACGCCTTCGGCTCCGGAGGGGAAGAAAGAATTCTCAGGCAGAATTTTTTTGTAGCCGGAGTTTTCGTACTCCTCTTTTTTGTTTTCTACGTGTACCTTTCCCTGACGCGGATCGGCGTAGACATGGCGGTCCTGCCTTATGCCATGGAGGCAAGGACTACTGCAGACGGAAGGATCATTAATGCCTATATGCTCGCCATCAGGAACATGCGTGACACTCCGGTTGACTTAACAGTAAACGTAGAGAAATTTGATGAGACCCTTGTCCAGTCCATAACCAAACCGCTGCATATTGAAGACAGCGGGACGGTCAAATATCCCCTGTTTCTGTGGGTCAGAAAGTCCAGCCGTATTAGAGGCAAAAAGCGAATAAGTATAGTTGCAGAGGACCTATCGAAAAAAATCCATTTAGTAAAGGAGGCGAATTTTGTTGTCCCTGACAAATTATAAAACACTTATCGTTGGGATACTGATAGGAGGTTTCGTTATTATTGGAGCATCTATTTACATTGGCATTCAAAAAAGGGATGTCGTGGTGGAAGAAAACCCATATGACGCCGGAATCGAGTATGAACACGCACTGAAGATAAAGGCGGAGTTGGGCTGGCAGGTGAAGTTCCCCGAAGCGCTGATGAAAGGGGAACGTCAACTGGTTGTAACAGTAAACGACAAGAACGGTAAAGCCATAAAGGACGCTTCCATCAAACTTCAGCTTAACCGTCTCGGCTACCCGGAGTTACAGGAATACAAGCTTTCAGGGAACGGCAACGGACAGTACACTGCTATGGTGAAACTGGATGCTGCCGGTTACTGGGACGTGAGCGCCTATGTTGAAAACGCCCGGGATTCAGTGCGGTACGACGATAGGATTTACGTGCAATAGGCTTGCAAAAAAAAGGAGGTGCGCAATGCACATAAGCGGCTGGCTAAATATGGCAATCAACCTTTTGCTCTTCATCGCTTTAATAGTTATTATTGTCTATTATTACAGACCCAAAAAGAAAAATGAAGATATAGAAAAAATCGAAGAGCCAAAATACAAAATGCTGGAAGACGATGATGTACAAAAAAAATAACAGCGCCATTTTCAAGGTGGTCCTGTTCTTTCTTTCGTGTCAGTTATTTCTTATCTTGAATAGCGGTCCTGCAGCCGGGAGTGACGGCAAGCCCGATTGTGACATAAACAGGGGACCCTGCAAAAAAAATGCGGGCAGTACTGAAATTCTTTTTGATATACTGCCCAAACCCGTTAAGGCGATGCAGGAACTCAACTTTACTATTACGATAAAAGGCGGCCCTGAGTCTGACAAATTGATTGTCACTCTTGGTATGCCTGACATGTATATGGGTGAAAATAAAATCATAGCCGGAAGATCATCAAAAGAAACTTATACAGGAGTGGAGACCCCCAAGGGCGAAAAAGCCGATTTCCTGTTTAACGTCATCTACTGAGGTGAATATAAGTGTTTACGGGCTATTATCTGGCATTCACCACAGGACTGCTCGGAGGATTCGGGCACTGTATCGGGATGTGCGGGCCGATTGTGGCGTCTTATGCCCTCCAGTCGCCCCTCTGCGCAAAAAGGACCGGGTGGTCTCTTTTCCCTTTCCTCCCGCACCTTCTCTATAATGCGGGTCGCATTACGACGTATTCCTTTATAGGCGCCATGATGGGATTGACCGGCTCCTTTCTCAATGTGGCCGGAAAGCTTGCCGGGTTCCAGAATGCAATAGCCGTTGCCGCCGGCCTGATCATGGTACTGATGGGGCTTAGTGTCTCAGGGCTCCTGCGCTGTACGGACTTTCTCGAAAAACATAACAGCTTTATTATGAAAGCGGCAAAAATAGTTATCGAAGGAGAATCTTCGTGGCGCTATTATCCGCTTGGGATGCTCCTTGGCTTTCTGCCCTGCGGGCTCTCGTATTCCGCCTTCATCGCCTCTGCCGCAACCGGCGGTCTTTTCCAGGGCATGTTTCTTTCTTTCTTTTTTGGATTGGGGACTCTTCCCTCCTTATTGGCATTCGGGTCTGTCATTACATATTTAAGCGCCGGCGTGAGAGGCCGTATATTCAGGGCAGGAGGTATAGTCATCGTTGTTATGGGCATATATTTTCTGTACAGAGGCATCTCCACCCATGCTTAAATGCGACCATTGTCTCCTGACCTTTCCGGAAAAGGATGCTGTTTATGACGAAATCAAGGGACAAAAACAAGTCTTCTGCTGCGGTGGCTGCCACTGCATTTATACGCTGATCCGTTCCGAAGGGCTCGATGATTTCTACGAAAAACGGAAATGGGATGAGGCGGGCATTTCATCAGCCTTAAAAAAGGAAATCGACATCAAACCTTTTGCCGAACAGGTGCGCGACATCGACAGCAAAAAGGAAATGGATATTTTCATTGGCGGCATACGCTGCGCCTCCTGTGTCTGGCTTAACGAGAAGTTCCTGGGCAGGGCCAAGGGCGTTGAATATGCGCGGATCAATTACGCGACACACCGGGCACGCATAAGGTGGGACCCTGAGATCATCGGCATCGATGCAATCCTCCAACGTGTCCTTTCCATCGGTTATTATCCGAAACCCTATTCTGAATCAGAACAGTTTAAAGCACAGAAGGCGCAAACCCGCGATCTTCTGGTCAGGTTCGGCACCGCCGGTTTCCTCTCATCCCAATTAATGCTTTATTCCACTGCCTTGTATGCAGGATACTTCCAGGGAATTGAGCTCAATATTAAACATCTATTTGAAATAATCTCTCTGTTGCTGACCTTGCCTGTTCTTTTCTATTCGGGAATGCCCTTTATAAAAAACACTTTAAAGGGCCTGCGGCGCCTCCACTTCACAATGGATTCGCTTATAACAATCGGCTCCGGCTCCGCCTTTATCTACAGTATTTATCAGATGGTTGAAGGAGGTACGGTCTACTTCGATACCACAGCCATGATCATAACCCTGATCCTGCTCGGCAGATATCTTGAGTCAGTCGCAAAAGGCAAGGCCTCGCAGTCAATCGAAAAGCTGGCAGAGTTAAGTCCGAAGGAGGCGCGTGTTGTCCTCAGTTATGGTGAAAGCGGGGACCTCGACAAACAGATGGTCCCGCTTGCTTCCATCAAAAGAGGCGATTTGGTCGAGGTGGTCCCGGGAGAAAAAATACCTCTTGATGGAATTGTAGCAAGCGGAGAGTCCGAAGTAGATGAATCGCTTATTACCGGAGAGTCAAAACCTGTCCTCAAGACCTCTGGAAATGAAGTAGTCGGGGGGAGCGTAAACCTCTTCGGCACGTTTATTTTCAGGGTGACAAGGACAGGTAAAGACACGGTGCTCTCAGGCATTATCCGTGCAGTTGAGGACGCGCAGGTTCACAAACCGAAGATCCAGATACTCGCAGACAGGATCGTAGGGTATTTTGTGCCGGCAATTCTTCTCGTCGCCCTTGCAACAGTTGCCGGATATTACTTGAACAACGCCCCCACCCATCGCTCCCTGATGGCCGGGATTTCTGTGCTCGTAATCGCATGTCCCTGCAGTCTGGGGCTTGCCACACCGCTTGCCGTTCTTGTTTTTACCTCCATGGCTTCGTCAAAGGGCATACTCATCAGAAACGGAGAGGTCATTGAAAACGCAAGCAGGATCACCCACGTACTCTTTGACAAGACCGGGACCATAACCATAGGCAAACCCGTTCTGAAAGAGATTATAATACCTGATCCGGACCAAAACAGGGCGGCATTGATATCCCTTGCCGCTTCCATCGAAAGTCTTTCGGAGCACAGTATCGGGCATGCCATAGCCGGTGCATCTGACATTAAACATCTTCCGGTCTCAGGGTTCAGGGCAATCCCGGGCAAAGGGGTAGAGGGGACAGTCGCCGGCAAGAGGATTACCATCGGCAACAGGGCCCTGATGCGGGAAAACAGCGCAGAACCTGGCGCCTTTGATGAAACAGCCCGCCGGCATCAAAAAGACACAGTAGTCTATATGGCATGGGAGGGGAAGGTGCGGGCGCTCTTCACCATCTCTGATGTCATCAGGAATGAAGCGCCTGAGGTTGTCGAAAAACTTATAAGGATGAATGAGACTGTATCCGTGGTAAGCGGCGACAACAAAATCACCACCGACTCTATCGCATCTTCAATCGGCATTGAGCAGGCGATCTCCGAATTGTCACCCGTGGAAAAGAGAGAGGTGGTTGCCGGTATTCAGAAGAAAGGCGGAAGGACGATGATGGTCGGAGACGGCATTAATGACGCCCCTGCGTTGACTGAGGCACTGGTGGGTGTTGCAATGGGTAAAGGCAGCGATATAGCCATGGAGAGCGCCGACGCCGTCCTTGTTCGAAACGATCTGAATCTTGTTCCTTTCTTTATTCATCTGTCACGGAAAACATATGCTATAATCAGACAGAATATTTTCTGGGCTTTTTTCTATAATATAACGGCTGTCCCGCTGGCGGTATGCGGGGTATTGCATCCCATTATCGCGGCAGGGGCGATGGCAGCAAGCTCCCTGATGGTTGTTGTTAATTCACTGCGAATAAGAAAGGCGGGGTGAATCCGGTGTGGACCTTATTTCTCCTTATCTTCCTGTCAATAATTCTCGGCATAGGCGCGTGGCTTTTTTTCATGTGGGCTGTCCGAAGCGGCCAGTATGAAGACCCTGAAGGGCCAAAATATCGCATGCTGGATGACGATGATGAGAAAAAATGAGTCGCCATCCTGTAAGAACAGGGTGTCCGGTATTATAGATTATATTACTCTGACATCTCCCCGCATTACCATGTTGGTGATGCTGACAGGGTTTGCCGGGATGTGGGTCGCCTCAGGAGGTATATTTCAGAAATCAACTTTTTTCTGGTGCCTGCTCGGAATAGGGCTTGCGTCATCCGGAGCTTCTGTCTACAACAACTGGTATGACCGGAATATAGACAGACAAATGAGCAGAACGGATAAAAGAGCGCTTCCTTCAGGAAAAATAAACGCAAGAGGCGCCTTTATCTTTGCAACGTGCCTTACTTCTGCAGGCGTGTTCATAATGCTGCTCTTTGTCAATACGTTGTCGGCCCTTTTAACAACCCTTGCAGTCATTACGTACTCCTGGCTTTATACAGTATTATTGAAGAGACGGACCCCTCTGGCAACGGAAATAGGCGGCATTTCAGGAGCTTTGCCGCCCGTTATAGGATGGAGTGCTG
>JBEKJD010000004.1:0-25466 GCA_050011415.1 Dissulfurispiraceae bacterium
AGGGATCCGTTGAACGTAAAGGCAACGTAACGGAAAATGACAAGCTCCTGTCGGTAATTGAGGGGCTGAAAAAGGATGTCGAAGAATTAAAGAAAAACCAGGGGACTACAAAACAGAACATAACACCTGAGAATACCGGCGCTGCAGCGAAGGCCTCCGAGCAAAAGAAAACTGAGTCCCTGACAGGTCTCCAGAAAATGCTCAAAGGGGAGTCGGCGGAAGATGGCTGGGGGCAAAAAACAGCACTCCCTGTTCAAAATGGGCAGACTCAGCAGGGCGTGACCGTGCAGCCAATGCAGGCGGCGCCAAGGCCTGAAAACAGGCTGATTAAAATCGATGTCTCGCAGGTCGAGCCGAAAGGAACTCAGCAAACAGTCGAGGCCTCATCAAACGACCTGTTTTTGCCGGCTGGCTCATTCGTCTCATTCACCTTAAAGACCAGTGTTTTTGCGCCGGATGCCGGCGAGCAAATGCCGACGTCCGGCGTATTGGATGCCGCTTTCATCGGCCCCAATAAATCAACCGTGCCAATGAAAGGATGCTTTTTCATCGGCAAGGCAAAGGGCAATACTGCGGAAAAAATAGCAGACATAAAACCCATCCGGTTTTCATGCGTCTGGCCGAATGGGGAAACCTTTGAAGCGGATACGGCAGGTTATGTAACAGACCTGTATGGGCATTTCGGCCTGAAGGGAGAGGTAGACCGGCATACAGGCACCTTTTTAAGCACAGTCGGGATTACCTCGGCTCTTGAAGGGTTTTCGCAGGGACTGAATAAAGCACAAACGGCGACAAGCACTCTGGTAGCCAATTCCGCCTCGGCCACATCGACAAACATAAACGGGTCGCCATGGCAATATGGTGGATTTGCGGGTCTCAGTGATATGGCTACCTCGACCAAGGCATTCTTTGCGGCCCAAATGCAGAATCTTATCCCCACAGTCAAAATCGAGCCCGGCGAGAGGGGATACATACATCTCACTGCCGGGATAAAAATACCAGGAGGTAAAAAGAATGTTGCCGGTAATCTTACGAGTTATCCTTATACCTACAATCTTAGCTCTGCTCATTAGTTGTGGCAGCAGCGCGCCGGAAAGACGCGAATCACCGGAAAAAATACTGGATAACGCGCTCGGCAGCAGCCAGGTAACTCCCGGCAAAATAAATACACTGCCTGTTGCGGACAGGTCTGATCTGCCGTATATCCCGATTGTAACCCCGCCCGAGGTCATGAGGGTCTGGATTTACGATCATGTGACGCCGTCAAACGACCTGGTGCTGGGCCACTGGGTGTATGTAAAAATAACAGACCAGGACTGGTACATCAAAAACAATTTTAACCATTCAAAAGAATCGCAGCAAAAATTACCGTCACCGCCGAGGTCGTATGAACCTCAGCAGCAGGCGCAAACGCCGAACGTTCCCGCCCCGCAAACAACGCCGCCTGCTCCGGGCTCGAAAGAGTCGGCGCAGCTGGAATCACTAATCAATGCGGCGAGAGCGAAATAGGCGATGCTCTTTAAACTCATCGAGAAGTATTACGACAAGCCTTTCGTAACCGACCTTCTTTTCCCTGTAACGGCTGAGGACGATGTCTACCTCCTTTCGGACGGCTCCGTAGGCCAGATGTGGGAGATCATGGGCATTAATTGCGACGGGAAGTCAACAGAGGATCTACAGAAAATGTCGGATACTTTTGCCAACTTCATCCGCGTTCTGCCTGAGAATGTGCCAATGCAGTTGATCAACGTATCCTGGCAGGGAATAGACAACGAGGCCCTTCAGAATTATACCAATGGCGACATCAGCGATCCTTATGTCCGCGATTATATGGAGCGGAAAATTGCGTGGCACAACGAATGTAAGCATAAAGGGTTTGCAAAGGAAGGCGCCACATGTTTCTACCCGAGGTCTATCAGGACCTTTCTGACCATTAAGCAAAATCCGCTTAAGCTCGACAATATCAGTCTTTATAACGAGGCGACCTTTGCGGCGACAAAACAAAAACTGAAGCAGACAACCACTATTGTCGAGACCTCGCTTTCGTCAGGGAATATCGGCCACAGGAAAATAGACGTGAACGATTTGATATCCGTGATGTACAGAATCCTTAATCCCGAGCGGTATCTGGACATTCCTCTTTCAAAATACGCCGGGGGCGACATCCGGAAATACATTACATTCAGCTCACCTGAAGCGCAGGGGAACGGTTGGGACTCAGGCAAGACAAGGTACAACGTGGTGTCTTTTGCAAATAATCCGGCCATACCGAATCCAAAGTCTGATGACGGGGAAAAAAAGGAAGACCTTTACACCGTCCCCAATATCTTGTTCCGTGAGCTTAACGGAACGTGTTTGTATGATTTTATGCCCATGATGCTTTTTACCATCAACCTCGATATTCCTTCGCAGGCAGCGGTTTCAACCTCAATCAACGCAAAAAAATCGCTTTCTTTCCTGCACCGCATGAACTTTTTGGGGGAGGAGGCGATTGATAAGAACATCGCCATGGGGGAATCCAAAAGGCTCCTGACCTCCATGTATGCCGGTGAAAAGGTCGTCAAGGCAAGTTACCATCTATGCATCCCTACTTCTATTGAAGAAGCCGATTTTGTTGTTTCTCAAATTGTCAGCCGGCTGAACGTGACCTCAAGCTGTAACGCATTTCAGGAGGACATGATTGCGTCCGGAATCTTTATGAGATGCCTTCCGTTCGGCTTCGATCACAACATCCCGGACGAGGGGAAGTTCGTGCGGAGGGCGGTAACCGCAACCGCGGCCAATATTGCCGATGTAGCTCCTATATACAGGTCAGGGCGGGGCGTCAGGACCGATAAGGCTGTAGGCTATTATAACAGGCGCGGCGAAGACGCCTGGCTTGATCTGTTTGATAAAGACACGGCAATAACAAGCGCTCATGCCCTCATAACCGGCGCCACGGGAGCCGGCAAGTCAGTAACAACACTTGATTTCGTCCACCAGGCCTTGCGGCAGCCGGCCACTGTAATCATTATCGACAAGGGTGAATCCTACAAAAGGCTGTGTCTGCTTAAAAAAGGGCAGTACCTTAAGTTCGAGGGCGTAACCGATTTCAAGCTGGACCCGTTCATGGGGGATTTCTCGGCGGATCACAGGGCGGTCCTTACATCAGTTATTTCCACGATGGTCACCGGAGGATATGAGACTATTACCCGCGAGGAAGTCGCCGCAGTCTCCGAAGCCGTGCTGGATATGTCAAAGGCGGCTGAAAAAAGGACAATCACTAATATCGCTGCCCTCCTGAAAAAAGCCGGTGACCAGGTCAGTGTCTCGGTTGCAAGGAAGCTGTTTCCGTTCTATGGGCAGGGGCAGTATGCAGGCAGCATCGAGGGCGACAAGCCGGCACTGGAATTAAGAAATCAGTTGACCGTATGCGAATTGGGCGATGTTGACATGCACAAGGATTATCAGTCCGTCATAGTCTCCCTGCTTATTTACTACATAACCGAATTCGTCAAAAAAATACCGGGCAACAAATACCTGATCATCGATGAAGCCTGGAGCTTATTTAAAAACGAAGTTTCAGTGGACTTCCTTGTTAAAGCCGTGAAGACCTTCCGGAAATATGGAGTGTCGGTCATTTTCGTCACTCAGCAGCTCGACGACTTCGCCGTAATAGCGAGGGCTATCAATATGAAAGACAATCTGCCGAACAAAATACTTCTCTATCAGGAACCGGAAGTCGTTGCCAGAAATGCCAAAGACCTTGATCTGAGCCAGGGGGACCTTGACCTTTATCAGACAATCAAAAAGGGAAAATACTACGCGGAAGCCTTGATAAAAGCGCAGCAGTGGACAGCGGTAGGAAGGATCTCGCTTGACCCCAAATCTTATTGGATCGCCACAACATCCGAGCCGGACAAGGAACTGCTTAAAAATTTGACAGACTCTGATCCCGGGCGGAGACGGCGGGCCTCCGACCGCGAGCCGATGACGCTGGAAGAGGCAATCGAATATGCGGCAAGGAAATATCCTTATGGGTACAAATGACATGCCGACCCTCAAAACTGTGCTTATTGGCATATGCGTGTTCGTTGTTATGTCATGTGTTTTTAGTAATGCTTATGCAGCCGGCAATAACTGGGACTCTTTGCTTGCGGTAGGCGTCAGATGTTCCGGGCTGCCCAGGGAATTGATCCTTTCAGTAATATGGAACGAAAGCCGCGGCAATCCGAATGCCGTCAATATCAATGGGGTCGCAAGTTACTCTCCTTCAAGCCCGGAGCAAGCCCTTAGATATGTATACCATCACAACAGGGCGAACGTCGATGTCGGGCTCATGCAGGTAAACTGGCTGACCTGGGGACCGGTATATAAACTTACCGTAGCAGACCTTCTCGACCCTGTCACCAATGTTTGTGTGGGCTCAAGGATTATGAGGGACTATATTGCCGAGCACGGGGGATCGTGGAGGGGTGTGGGGAGATACAATGCCGTCTCGTATAACAAGCAAGCGGCATACGCCTACAGGATATCGCAGACCATACAGCAAATTCAGAAGCTTTACCGCTTTGCGGAAAATTAAATTTCTAATATTTGGAGGGACTTGAGATGCTGAGTAATGGGGAACAGAAACTATTGCAAAAACTGGTTTATGACCTGTTGAAAGAATGCATATGCCACATCAAGGGAGGGCATAAGGGGAGGTTCAGGAAGCAGCAGTTTAATAGCAATATTAGGGCACTGAAAGAGATTGACGTTGAATATCTGATAGTTGCCGGCTTCGGTTTCAAGCGCATATGCAAGATAAGGGCGATTATAAGCAATCTGCTTAGCAGCAGCCACGATTACTTTATCAAAACAAAGCGCCTCCAGCTTGCGTCTTCGGGAAAATGAGGCGATTTCTTTATATAGCACCATTTTTAATGGCGACACTTTTAATCTGGTCGGTCATGTCATACGCCGGGGAGTATTTTAGTTGTGACGGTATCGATCATTTCAGGACTGAATCCGAATGCGATCAAACACAAAAAGCAAAAGAATCGAAGGAACAGCGCCGAGGTCAAACGATAACCCGTCAGGACGTAGAGATGTGGGGAGAGCCATCCGTGGACGCAGACGGCAGAGTTATTTCAAAAGTGCCTCCGGAGCCGGTCTTAAGGTTGCTGAAAGATCCTTCCCCGGAGAACGCAGAAGAGTACCTGGAATGGGGTGACAAACGCATAGAAGCGATCCGGAAAGCCCAGGCCGTTGTTTCAGCACTTACCCAGGACAGGCTCGCTCAAGGCAAACCTGCGGTTGTTATTGAAGACCCCAAAGAGATACGAAGCATCAGTTTCTTTTTTGGGCCGACTTGCCCTTACAGCATGCAGCAAGTCCCTATTATTGAAGGCCTTGCAAAGAAGATCGGTTATGGCAAAGTCACGGCGTTCCCTGCCTCGACAGATGTTGCACTTATAAAAGAATTCATAAACAAAACCGGCATGAACCTGAAGCTTTCCACAGATCAGAGAGTCGCGGCAAAAAATAATATAACCAGTGTGCCTGTCACGATTATTGACTATGCCGGTAATTTGATTCGGTTCGACGGTTATACGGAAGACTTTTTCAAGCCCGGTACAGCTTCACAACCGGGAGCACAAAGCCAGTGCAGCCAACATTAACAGCAAGGAGGTAGGATGTCTCATATCAGCCGCATACTGACATGCATTATTTTGTTATACGGGTGCGCTCAATCATTACCGCCGGTAACGCAAAAGCCAATGCCGGAGCAGAAGAACGCCGGGGCTTATCAGAAACCCATTGTCCAATATATCCTGGTCCCGGCAACGATACGCAACGGCATATACATACCCGAGCATCACGAGTATGTAACTGTGAAGCCGGGCGGTTATATCGTCTTAGACAGCAGCGAAAACAACACGCCCGCGCCTCCTCAAAATCCTGAGAATGTGGAGCTTCAGCCAAAGGCGGAAATGATTTCCCCTTCATCCGGAGGAGATATCACGGTTGTCGTTTATAAAACAAACATGGACTTCTCTAATGATCATATCCTGCAGAAAGACAAGGAATTGTATCTTTTCAAAGAGCCTGTAGCCTACTACCGCTTGTACGCGAAAGAGCCGGTCCGGATAGGCAGGAAAGTTTATGCCTTTTCCGTGAATGACAGTCTTTTTAATATCTTTACGTTAAAAGGTGACCGGGTTACTTCCAAATCTCTTCAACTTGACGAGGCATATTTAACCGCTGACGGATATATTTTGAAATTTAAGGGGGGAAATAAATGAAAGCCATAGCGATGGCAATGATTTTGGTGTTATTCACGATTTCACTTTGCTTTGCCGGAGAACCGGTCACAAGCAGTGGACCTGCCGTGCAAAATTCAGAAGATAACAAAGCCGATGAAGACATGAATCAACTTATGAAACACTTTGTTGAACAGGACAGCAAACAGGACGTGAAAGTGGAAGCTCATCAGCCGGGAGTGCAGGAAGACGCTCAGCCAGTCAGGAAAATTGAATTTCCACAAAAAGACGCAAAAAAAACAGAGCCTCTTATAAGTGTAACCCTTAAAAAAGGCTCGACGTTCGGCGATGCGCTGAGGACTATAGCGCTGAAGAGGCCGTTCTATTACTCGATCATGTCAACACCGGCTGCATCAGCGGGAATGCCTTCATCCCCGCAAGTGCAACAGTCGCCTTTGTCTCCAAGACCGTCCCAATCCGGGGCGCAGCAGGCATCCGCAGATCAGGGAATTTACGACATACCGGTTAATTTTTCCTACGCAGGGGATTCTGTCGACGAGGCTGTAGGACTTCTATGTAAGGGAGCTGATGTTTATTGTGCTAAAAACGGCAATGTTTGGGAGATAGCCAGACATGAGGTGTATATAGTCGATAAAGACGTGTTTTTCACGTACTCCGTGGGAAACGGCGGAAGCGTCGGCAGCTCTGGCGGTACTGCCTCAACCGGGACATCGGGGACATCTGGTACGACCACTGGATCATCTACTGTGTCAGGCACCGGCGCTACAGGTTCGGCAGGTTCGGTATCGGGTTCCTCTGCGGGTAGTGACACTATCGCCATATCCGGTAATTTCGATGATTTCACGACATTTATCAAGTCGTTTCTCAGCAAAGACGGGCAAGTCCAGATATCCAAAAACGGATATCTGGTCGTTGACGACGTTCCAAGCGCAATTGCAAAAATCAGGAAGATTCTGGCTAAAGACAAGGAAATGGCGGGAGTAAGAGTGAAGGTTGACGTGATAAGCGTTACCTTGCAGGACGATTATTCCGGCGGTGTGGATTGGAACGCCGTAATGAAGAATGTTGCCGTTACCGGCAGTTTTGCGCCGGCAAACGCATTTAATATCGGCTATAACACCACGAAGGGAGGCAATCCTGTTACAGCTTTGCTCGGCGTGCTCGGGACATACGGCAATTCCAAGGTTGTCAAATCGCTTGATACAACGGCGTTGAACGGAGTACCAATATTTTTTAATGTAACCGAAAGTATTCCCTATTTTCAACAGACCTCGGCGCTTTCAAGCGGGGTCTCGCAGACCTCGACCACTATTAATTATGTAAATGTGGGGCTCAAGGTCAAGATATTGCCGAACGTCAGGGAGGCCACACTGAACGGCGGTATTTATACGGAATTGTCAGCCCTTATCAGCATGAACTCAAGCGGAGGGTCTTCAGGGTCCACTGCCCCGGATATCTCGCTCTCAAATACTGCGGTTCCGCTGGAGATTCCCTGGGGCAACACGGTTATCCTGACCGGATATAAGACGAAGACCGTTTCCACAGCTTCCACGGGAATCCCTTTGCTCGCGAAGATACCTCTTCTCGGAGCCCTGTTCGGCTCCCAGAGTAAAAACGGGGACAGTCAGGAGCTTTGTATCGTAATCACCGCCATGAAAGATGGCACAGGGGGGCACAGCGATGATCAGCATAAATAAATTCAACTTTTTCCGTAAGAAAAACCGGAGCGAAAACGAGACAAGAGAAGAAACATTTACCGACGCTCCTCAACCAGTCAGGAAGAATCCGTCTGAAAGAAAGTGGTATTTGATGTTGTTCCTCTTATTGGCCGGGGCAGGCTTCGCAGCTGTTTCCTATGTGATGCCGTTTCATAATGAGAAAACAGTGCCTGTTAACCGGCAATTCTCAGGTATTCAGCCAGGTAACAATCCCGGCAGTAATTTGTGGCTCAACGGTCAGTCCTCAATACCATCGCCGCAACCGCAGTTATCTCAAGCGCCGTCACCACAACATGCCGGGAATGCCACGCAAACTGTACTGCCGGGTCCGGTGCAAGAGAAAAAAACTATAGCAGCTTCGGAACAGCCGCTAAATACAGAAAAGAAAATGCAAAAGGCGGAAGTCACAGGGAAGGCAAAAGATAAAGAAGAAGGGAGAAATGTTTTTAAAGAGTTTTATGTGAAGAATGCCGGG
This sequence comes from Dissulfurispiraceae bacterium, assembly GCA_050011415.1. Classification (GTDB taxonomy): domain Bacteria; phylum Nitrospirota; class Thermodesulfovibrionia; order Thermodesulfovibrionales; family Dissulfurispiraceae; genus JADFXI01. Next base: position 8,439 of record JBEKJD010000004.1, read on the forward strand.
CAGGGCATGAAAGCCTCTGAGAAGAATATGGAGAAGAAACTGCCGGAGTTGTCGAAGTTCATAAATGGAGGCGGTCTGCAGAATCTTCCGCCTGTGAGCGTAGTCAATACTCCTCCTGTTGAGCAGCCAAAGGAAATCAGGATCTATGGCATCACATGTGCCGGAAATGCAAATGACAACTGTATAGCGATAACAAACGAAGGCATATTGAAGGAGGGTGACAAAATAGGAACCGAGACAGTCTCGACCGTGGACAGGAAATCTCTTGTAACCGATAAAAGGACGGTGGATTTCAACTGATGAAGCTATTAGAGAGAAAAGAAAAAAATTCAATAGCCGTTCAGACCGAAGAAGGGAAAGTCTATCTGGGCTTCGACAAAGACAGCGAGACGGAATATATCAAATACGCGGTCCACATGTTGTCAAACAATCTCTTTAAGGCCGTCTACAAATTAGAGCCCTATTACTTCTTTCTTACGAGGGCTGACGACGAAATAACGGTACAGCAGAGGGAGATCGCGGATACCAGTTCGGCCACATACGAAATTAACGACTTCTTTGAGAGCAGGGCGACAGAGACCTTTGAGGATTCCGACATCCCTAAGATCAGGCAAAATCCGCTTTCCGACAGAAGATTTGTTCTCATAATAGCGTTAATTGCAACGGTTTTAATGGCTTATTCGGCATTTAAGATTACCGAACCCAAAACATTCGGCGGCATTCTGAAAAGGAATCCAGCTCCAACTCCCAGTCCTCTCAGCGACAACGAGAAAAAAAGCCTCAAACTGATCGGCAGCAGGCTGCTGGTTGAGAAAATCTCGGAGATTATATCTTCAGTCCGCTCCGACCCGTACCAGAGGATAGATGCCATGTCTGTGCAAGAGAATGAGAGCCCGCAAAACATCGAATTTATCATAACTGCCGGGAAGGAATACCTGTACCCTGAAATTGATACGGTAAGAAAATCTCAGGGGCTGTATGGCAAAACTATTACCGAAACTGTGAGAGTGGAAAGAAAAGACATCCGTCATGTAGAGACCGCGGATTTCAATGTGTGCGCAGCGCAAATGCTCGAAAAAGGGTTCAACGTCACCAAAAGGGACTCAACGTGCGCAAATCTGAGTTACGAAGGGGATGCAGCCAAAGTAATCGGGGCCTACGGCGCTTTCATTGACTGTAACCTGTCCTTAAATTCTTTAAACGTTAATTCAGGAGGAGGAAAACTGGATGTTTCGTTTTGCCAATAAGAGTAAAGGCTTTACGCTGATCGAAGTAATGGTAGCGCTTGCGATCATGGCAGTGGTTCTTACGTCCTCACTCCGACTCATCAACGCATACAAGACAAATACCGCTGTGACTAACCAGCAGTACAACATAGTTCAGCTCGCAACCGCAATCAAAAATAACTCAAAACTTATTATGGATGCATCGATGACAGTATGCACAAACATAACGTCTGCGTACGCAAACGATGGATGGGGGTGGAGACATCCCAGTTGTATAAATACATCGCCGTTTCCAGTCTATACCATAAGCACCAGCGTATTGACGTACAACATAGATACGGCGAATTTCTCCGGCACAGTAAATTCCATAATCAGTAACACAAGCAATTACTGCACGTATACGGGACAGACTGCAACGAGCGTAACTTTCAATTGCGCAGGACTGAATGTTACCGGAATACAGTACCAAACATCCACCGGCCCGACCAGCAATGCGTATGCTAACACTGCAAATATTTTTACGACTCCCCACAACGCCGGCACCAACGCCGATTTCCTGAATTTCCTGAATTTTCCGTCCGCAATCTATATCCAGTACAACAAGGTATTAAGTAACGTGGGCAGCACCATATCCTGCAACGACATGCTTAACGGGTCTGATCCCTCCATATACGCAAATAGACTGGACATGACTGACTTGTACCTGGACAGGGTTAAGAAGACAAGGGACAATCTTATCGCCCTTGACGCCGCACTCAGAGGATACGCCGTGAGTAACAGGGTCGCGGAGTTTGAAAACGTTCCTCCGAATGGCCTATCCACCCAGGATTCGATTTTTGTTCCGTGGGTATGGCAGGCCCTGGCGACAAACCAGGCCAACACGCTGACTCTGTGCAACAACGCTACCACATGCAGTTCCATTGTTTCGGGCACGCAATGGGCAACAGCGGCCCAGGTCAGTAACTTTGCCTCGACATGGCTACTCGTAACCACTAACCTTATGTCGTCGAACCTGACTTATGCTGCGGATGCGTTCGGTAATCCCCTGAGGCTTATTCCGATCAATAACGGCTGCACAGGAAACGTTTCAGGCTGCGCGCCATCGACCAATGTACCGCCTTTGCCACAGAGCGGATACCTGGCGGCGCTGGCGGCTGCCGGCTATGGGCCAATGCCCCCATATAACAGCCTGATCGTGAGTCCATTATGTACGGCGGCGAGTACATCTTATCCAGACTTTTGCAGGTGGACAGTAGTGGGGCCCAGTTAAAGGGAGGGAGATAGTGAACGTAATCGAATTGTTACAAAAACTAAGTGCGTTAGGCAAAAGGAAAGGGGCGAGGAAAATTATATACAGTGTAGAGGAATCCGCCAGAGCTTCGGGGCTGTCCAATATCGATGTACTCAGGTACACAAGAGACGAATTAAAAGGCGACGAGGTTTTCGATGCAATAATAAAACTATTTTCAAAACAGAAGCAGGTCTTCAAAACAGGTACTGCGCTGCTTCTCGATGCCGCAATTGCATTGCTGTCAAAAGGTAAGCCCCGAAGCATGGCATATAAGGACATCCTCGGAGCAGATATCCTCGGCGTACTCAGGGCGGCGGAGAACAGAGGCATTACGGGAAGCGACATGTTCAAGAGCTATTCAAAAATGGAGGCCATAATTGTCAGGGCCGAATCAAAGATGCGTAATGCCCTGATAGGTCCTACCATAACATATGTTCTCGCCGGCGTACTGTCTTATTATTCAGTAAACACTTTTTACACAAGCTTCTCCAGCGTCCCCAATGTGGATATATCGGCCATCAGCTTTCTCAGGAACTATTTTGCTTTTCTGGTGAGCGCACCTATTATTCTGGCTCATTTTATTATCATGAAATACCCTGATAAAGTTCCCAAGTGGCAGAAAGTTTACAAGCATGTTAAATCCACAAATTATCTTTTAGTGACAAAAACCTTGTTTGATAGCGGCATGTCATCCATGGATGCGTTGTCTTTTTTACGGAAAATCAATGATAAGCATCTAAAGCTGGATAAGATCAAGAATAAAAATGACATGGGAGCGTTGACAACGGCACTGTCTTATTACATGACTCCTGTTGAAATTGCGTTACTGAAGACATCTGCTAAAGCAACGGAAGAAAGAAGAGTGATCTCCAATATTGCGGAAGACAGAATATCCGAGATTGAAGAGACCGTAAGCACTGCTACCGGCACATTCAATAAGATGTTCACTCTGCTGGCAGCCTGGCCGGTAGGCATCGCCCTTTTTACTTTTGTAAACATAATACATTCCGTCTCCAGGATGGGGGCCGGAAAGTGAAGGGCTGATCGCCAAGAGCTGCGGGAATAATATCTATAGTGAAAACACGGAGCAATCCGTAAAAAAAAAGAGAAAAGGAGACAATATGAAAAAGATTGTGCGCAGAATGTTTAAGGAATTAAAGCATCAGGGGGGCTTTACGATAATCGAGGTTATCGTAGTATTGGCTATCGCCGCGGTTATTATATCTACTGTTTTGGGTGTTCGCGCTCGCGGTACTGCAGCAAGTTGGGTGCAGTCCAAAAATAATCAGTTTGCCAGCGTCATGAGCAGTATGGATCTCACAAAAGCCTCACACAATATGACTTATCCTGCCGCGGCTAATCCAGGGAGTATTACGTCCGGGGCTACTACTACAGCGACCAACGCGGTAGCTGCGTATGTCGGATCAACATCTACGGACATTAATCAATGGAAATATCAGTGCGCGTCCGGGGGCAGCAGCATGATAATACAAATCATCGACACGGCAACCCCTTCCACAGACGCACAGCAACAGTTGGTGGATAAAATCAACACTGGATATGGCAGTCTTGTCACTGCTGTTGCATCTGCAAACACGGTTACCGTGACGACAACGGGAACCCCCTGCCAATAATATGGCGCTGCTTATGCCTGTCATTGCGGGGTTGATTGTTGTAATGGCGTTATTTACTTCAGGAGTGGTCAACCGCGCCAAATACGATAACGCAGCGATAGTCGACAGCCTTGCGCCCGAGTCCGTGATTTACGGAGGCGGCGCAAACGCGGCAACCGCCGCCAATATGACCGCTGCTGCGAACACGGCCATGGAGCAGTACAGGCTCACAAGCGTAGAGCAGACGCTTGTGAATATATGCCGGGTAACGTATTACTTGGGGAAAGCCAACAACTGCTCCGCCCTCAACGAGTCCTTTACCTGGAGCTATATGTTTCAGGCCGGCAATACGGGGAGCTTGAATGCCGTGCAGGGGTTGACATCGTCAAGTACGTTCACGTGTGCTCACCCTGAACAATACGGCGTGAATCTGTTGAATAATGCATATAGTATTACCGATCTTGCACCTTATACCTACAACCTTATGAAAAGCGATAATTCGGCGCCGATCAGCGGACAGGCCGACCCATGCGCATATGCGGATATCGTCAACTGATATGCTATCACTTATACCCGATAAATCCCCCAAACAACTACTGTTAGGCGAACTTCTCGTGCGTAACGGTATTATCTCTGAACAGAATTTGCAATCAGCTCTTGAGCGGCAAAATGAATTGCGGGGACTTGGCCGCCATAAACTGCTTGGTGAGATAATTGTCGAATGCGGGTACGTAACCGCTGCAGACATTGAAAAGGTCATCGCCGCCCAAAAAAACGGCAAGCCTGTCAAAGAGAGAAGGGAAAATGGTTTTTACCGGCATTTTGTACAAAAAGTAATAGTTGCAATCGGCCAAAAAGCTGCCGGGAAAAACGGCAACTCCAAGGAAAGGAAATTTGACAAGAACAAAATATTGGAACTTGGGAGAAAAGAATTTCATGCTGCAGTGCACAAAAAAGAGGAGATAAAACACCCGCACATAATTCACACATTGCACTCATTGGGTGTTCTGACTTATCAGGAAACTAAAGAAATAATAAAAGAGGTCATAAAGGAGTTGGACTATGAAGGCATCATAGTCGATTATGACCCAAAATCGATAACTGTTAAAGACGGAGAAGTATATTACCTGAATGACACTAGTTACATACGGGTACTGCCGGTCTACTATCCTGAGCCTGTGAGCGATATTCAGCTGCTGATGGGTTATGACGAGTGTACGAATATTTCCGTCGAATGCCTTATAGATTTACCACGGGAGAAAAGCGACCTCGTAAGCTTTACGTTCAAAGACGTGGTCAAAAAAGCACTATTATTGAAGGCCTCGGATATCCATATACTGCCCAAGACGGAGTACTATAGGGTCTTTTTTAGGATAGACGGCAGATTCCTCGAAATGACGGAGTTCCTGATGAACGTAGAGCAGGGAAGGGAGTTCTCGGCACTGATCAGGCAAGAGGCAAATTTAAACACAAAAGGCGGTTTCAACCCCGATGAAAGCAAAGTATCTCAGCCCGCTAAAATTGAATACGAGGACCTCGGAGTAGGGTTAAGGCTTGAGTTTGTCCCCGATGGCTGGACCTTGGAGCACACTGATACTACGGCAAGGCTAATTTCAAAAGTCAGCGATAAGATATCGACAAATTTGACATCCAATCTAAAAAGATGGGGGTTCTCCGATGAAGACATTCCTGCCTTTAAATCAATGACCCGCATGAAAACAGGGCTTATTGTCGTAAGCGGCGTCGTCGGCTCGGGGAAATCCACAACAATATGGGAAATATTGACGACCTTCGAGAGGACTAAAAAAGTCGGGACAGTTGAAGATCCTATCGAATACGTGTTCGACAACCACAACATTGTCCAACATCAAATATACGAGCCGGAAAACAAAGATCTGACGATGGGCTTCGAGCAATATATCAAGTCCTTCAAAAGAGGGGATTACGATGTCATATTTATCGGAGAGTGGAGAAAATCGGCGGGACTGACAAACGCAATGCTGGAACAGGCGAATGCAGGGCAATTGATATTTACCACCCTGCACATACAAAGTTCCTTTGAGATATATAGCGCAATCAACGAAATGTTTAATGTGCCGATTCATGTGTCGGCGCGAATGATCCGCATGTCTTTGAACCAGCTTCTCCTGCCAAAACTGTGTAAGGAATGCAAGATAGAAACAGAGATCGATTTCGGGCAGGATGATGTCCGATATCTTAACTCCCTCTCAAAGGTGGAAAAAGAGAAGCTTATATCCTTTAAAGCCATGGGATACAGAAAGAACGAGAGCGGGTGTAACAAGTGCCATTATACAGGAGTAGACGGCAGGGTAGTTATCTATGACTATTTCGTTCCCAGCCAGGAACTTATCAGCGATATAATCAAAGAAAAACCGAGTCCAAACGACATAAAAAGCCGGGTACTACTGGATCAGATAGGCAAGGCAAAGCTATCGGCCTTTCTTGAGAGAATAAAGGAAGGCGTAATCGACAAATCATGTCTGTATGAAATCTAAATCATTTGCAAATTAATATTTACGAGGGAGGGTTGACACAACATGAAGGCCAACACACTTCGCGATTTTGGCTTTGAGAATAAGAATCCGGAAAGCGGGTTCCGTGAATTCAATGCCAAAATAGGCGATGGCAATCGATGGTTCAGCGAATTATTGCAAGCCGTACATAAGATAAAGATAAACCGGCCCATTACGGACATAATGATCAGGGAAAATCAGGTCGTCCGACTCGGGACGAATAAAATGTATGTTCCGTTTCATATGAAATTCGACGGTAATATCCTTAAGCCGTCTGATGATCAGTTATTGTATCTGGTCAAATCACTTACAAATAGAGAGACGCGGGATATTGAGAAAGTGTCGAATATCGAGTTTGATATCGCAATCTATGGTAACGGGGTTTACCGTGTGAATGTTTCTCGTGATTATCTGGGGATAGCTATTGTTATCCGCTGCCTGGATTTTGAGATATTGGAATTTGAAAAATTAATTTACCCGCCATTTTACAAGCACATGATCAAAGGTCTTGTTACCGAGGTTGACATGCCGAACTTCGCGGCTGTGGAGGGGCAAAAGGACCGCGAATTGACCCTGGGCTATATTAATGGCGGCGGACTTATTCTTCACTGCGGGCCGACTGGCAGCGGCAAATCTACTCACATGTCGAGTGAAATAAATTACTTGGGGAACCGTATAAACGGAGCTATTTTGACATATGAGGACCCCATCGAGCAGCGTTTTTTGCAGACGAGCGCTATTGTCAGACAATTCAGGCTCGGCGAGGATATCTGCCCTGAAGAAAATTTGACCCTCTTCGAAGTGATAAAGCATAACATGCTCAGGAACAACCCCTCTATCTGCATGATTTCCGAGGCCCGCACACTGCAGGAGATCTATCACGTATTGGAAGTCGCCAACTCCGGCCATGTTGTCTTTTCAACAATGCACCCAAAGAACACCACTGAAGCACTATCGTTGTTACTGGCGGCTGCGGGGGAAAACAAGCAATTGCTTAGTACCGCGTTACACGCTGTTGTCTTCCATTATCTTTACCATACCCTTCGAGGCAAATTAGTTCCGCTTTATGAAGTATTTATTCCGAACAGGATGGTAAAAACCCATATTGAGGGTAACGACCCGAAGAAATTGTCAACGATTTGCCGGGCATTTTATGAAGAAAACACGGATGGGAAGGTAATACCCGGCTGCATGACATTCTCTCAGCATATAGAGCTGATGATCGGTAACGGCACAATACCCGAAAACGAGTTTGAGAGAGTAACCGCGTCCATGCGAAATACTCTGTGGGACTACGATAACTTCATGCAACGGCACCAAAGTAAAACAAAACTTTCAGCCTAATCCAAAATCGTTAATAAAAAGGTGAACTATGGAAGCCCCATTAGTAATTAAATCGCAGCAGTTCTGCAACTTAAAGATCCTTACCTCGGATGTCATTGGTTGGTACGAACTGATTTATCAGTTGTCCGGTGAGGATGATCTGCAACTCGCGCTTGAACTATGCGATACATACAAAAAGACGACAGAGGAAAAAAACGCGACAGTGATGATCAAAGCATTGATCTGTCAGGAGGCCGCCGGGAATATTATACCGCCTTTTAATATATGCCAAACCTACAGGGAAATGTTCGGCAATCAAAAGAAGGACGAAAAAGAGGTCAATTAATGAACAGTAAACATGAATCGGAGAAAGGGAGGGCAGAAAGCCGGAAACATTCTCGTTTTAATAATTATGTCTGTATCAAAACCCGTAAAATTGCCGGCCCCGCTCCGCCGCGAGGGGTTGTGGAAATGCCTGATTCCGCTTTTTTTCTCGGTATCGTGCTTAAAGCGGACATAAGTGAAAACGGACTTGGCTTCGTATTGGACAGTAAATACGAGGCCGGAGATGTTATTGAAATAGCAATACAGTTCCATGACAAGCGCAACGGTTTCGCTGCAGCCATATGCGGGGAAGTCAAATGGGTGCGCCTGGTAACTGATGGGATGTATGAGACCGGAGTGCAATTTATTAATATCACTGATGATTTGAAAAAACGCATCGCGCAAATCATCAGAGCAATATCCTGATCCGGTACGGATTCGGTTATGTTGCTTATATAGATAACGTATTAAGGAGACCCCAATGATAAAGAAATATCCGGCAACGTCAATCTTCGCTGTACTTGTAGTGTTAGCACTTATATTCACTGCTTTCCCCTGCTTCGCAGCGAGCAGCGTCTATATCCCCGGTGTGCCATCAGCGAGTTCCGGAGGAGCCATCGGCATCTCCTGTAGCTACAATGGTCTGGGTGCAGGAACTATCTGGTGCAATAGTCAAAGTCCTGGACCTCTAATCTCTTGCAGTGGCGGCACTTGCACCTCGTCGGCTGGTTACCAGAATCGGCTAATCTTTGCTGTAGCGGGCAGCTATGGATGGACGCTCCCGTCTGGCGTTACACGCGTCAAGATCGTTGCCATAGGACCTGGTGGCAACGGTAACTACGGCAACTCCTGTTGGGGTTATTGTTCTGCTGGTGGCTCTGGTGGGGGATATTCTGAAAAGACGCTTACAGTCTCCGGAACAGCGGCTGTCAGCGTAACTGTTGGGGGCGCCGGCAGCGGAACTGCAACAACGATAAATGTCAGTGGTGTCGGTATCTCCGCAGGCGCGGGAACGAATGGGAATTGTAGCTCAAACTCTGGCGGACAGGGAAGCGGGGGCGATCTCAACCACACGGGTGGGGCAGGAACGTGGAATGTAGGCGGCGGCGGTGGTGGAGCAGGTGGACCCTTGGCCAATGGCGGTAATTGTAATTTCGTGGAGGGCGGAGGCTTCGGCAACGGACTTGGAAGTTCGGGATATCTAAACCCAAAAGGGCAATACGGCGGCTATGCCTTTGGAAGTACATCATCGGCCAATCAATTGGGAATGAACAACGGCATCTGGTGGGATCCTCTGGACATACAGGGAGACGGAGGAAATATCGGTTCTGCGTGTTATGGCTCCGGCAACTATATTGCAATGGTTCAGCCTGGATTCAGTGGGGGATTGGGCGGCGGTGGCGGCGGTGGTGGCGCCGGGTTTAATGGCTGCGATGGCGGCAATGGCGGTGATGGCGGTTTCGGCGGTGGTGGAGGTGGTGGAGGCTATAGTAGTGGGTGGTTTGCCGGAGCCGGCGGCAGAGGCGGTGTCGGCGGAGGCGGAGGTGGTGGTGGCTCAGGGGCGCAAGGGAATGGTCCTGGCGGCGCAGGCGGCAACGGCATAGCGATAATTTACTGGTAAAGGAGTATTTATCTTTGATGCAATTTTCTGTTCACATAAGAAATCTTTCACTTAGATGGAAAGTCATTGTTCCTGCGGTAATTGCGGTAACCGCCGGGATTTTAATCACTGTCCTTGTTACAACTTACGCAACCAGGGATATTGTCATTAACGAGGCTCAGACGACTACGATGCAAGGCTACCGGGAGACTGTTCTCAATGCCCTGACCTCCATGATGATGTCCGGGTCGATCAGGGATACGAAAAGGTCGTTTATCGACCAGATGAAACACGTATCCGAAGTAAGAGTTATCAGAGCGGCTGCCGTCAACCGGGATTGGGGAGAGGGGGATACCGGCGAGCAGCCGGTAGATAACTTTGACAAAGATGCGCTCCGCGGCAAAGAGTCCGTTGTTCTTAATGGGGAATCCATCAGGGGCGTTTTCCCTTATATAGCGAAATCAAATTACAACGGAACCAACTGTCTTTCCTGCCATCATGTTCCTGAAGGAACTGTTCTCGGAGCCGTGAGCATTACAGTCCCGTTAAAAGATTCTTTCATTAGAATCAGCCACATGAGGAGCCTTTATTTCGCACTAGGAATTATGGGGACGCTATCCGTGGCTGTCCTGCTGTATTTCATAGTCGGCACTGCCCTGAAACCATTGACTCGCCTCGAACGCACGGTGAGAGCCATGACGGACGGCGACCTGAGCATCACGACAGGGATTGAGGGTAATGATGAAATAGGGAGGCTTGCGCGGAGCTTCGATGCCATGGTGCTTTCTCTGCGCGCTATGGTGAAAGACATAGTGCAGATCGCCGGGGTGGTTGTGGAAACCTCTGATCTACTGCGCGAAAACGCAGAGAAGACCGTCGCCAACGCGGTTGAGCAATCCGGGCAGTCAAACCAGGTCGCCGTTGCTGCCGAACAAATGAGTAAGACCGTCACCGATATTGCACAAAACGCTGGGGCTGCTGCGGATATGAGTACTGCCGCTATGCTCGATGCGGAGGCTGGCGAAGCAGCTATGTCGGAAGCAATAGGCAAGATAGGCAAAGTCCATGCTGCGACAATAAAACTCTCTTCCATGGTTGACACTATGAACACCCAGGCGATTGAAATAGGGGCGATACTTGCAGTCATCAAGGACATAGCCGACCAGACAAACCTTCTGGCATTGAATGCAGCTATTGAAGCGGCTCACGCTGGAGAGCATGGGCGGGGCTTTGCCGTTGTCGCTGATGAAGTACGCAAGCTCGCTGAAAAAACAAAGACAGCTGCAGGCGAAATAACCGCGAAGATATCTTTGGTTAGAAGCGAGGCCAGCGAGACAGCGAAAGCCATGTCTGTGACGGCGGATGAAGTATCCGAATCTCACATATTTATAAAAACAGTAAGTGATGCCCTGGAACACATTGTCGCATCGGTGCAGAAATCAAAGGACCAGGTGACGCAGATCGCGGCGGCGGTAGAGGAACAGTCTGCTGCTGCCGAGGAGATTGCCGGGAATATCACAAAGACCTCGGGCATGGCAACGGGCATCGAGAAAATGGCACATAACATCTTATCTGAAATCAGCCGGATGGTAAGAACAGCTGAATCCCTGCGCAATGAGACAAGCCGCTTCACGACAACGTCTGATGCGCGGGATTTATCAATCCTCGATGTGGCGAAAACAGACCACCGGGTGTTTGTCGGCAAGGTTGGCGCCTGTCTGCACGGGGATTGCTCGGTCGATGCCGAAAAGATGCCGGACCATAGAAACTGCAGACTGGGTAAGTGGTACTACAATGGGGGAAGAGCAATCTGTGGTACGTCAAAAAACTTCCGCGATATCGAGGCCCCGCACGAGGAGATTCATTTAATTGCAAAAAAAGTGGTTGAGGCGGTCAAGAGCGGCGACAAAGAAAAAGCCGCCCGGTTGTACAAGGAGATGGAGGGCGTTTCTCACCAGATTGTATCATTGCTTGATGGATTGAAAAAGGAATACAGCAACAATTGATGAGCAGGATATTGAGAAGTTGAAACAAGACGGTTTTGCAGAGTGATATTTTAATATTCTCTGTGAGATTAATCTCAGGGATATTGATTATCATCGCATTGTTCGCCATATGGAATAGTTTCGAGCATGGGACTCTCAGGCAAGATTCAGTAGCCATGATCGATGACATCCGGCAAGTCGTTACTGCGCTAATCCCGTCTAAAGATACACAAAATAAGGCAGATAAGTGGTTTGAGTATGTTGAAGCATTTATTTCGGGCACAAATGTCAGCTCACTTGAAACCACGCTCCGGAATTGCGAGAAGAAACCGCTTACCTCTGATTAATGGTCAATTTAATATCGATGGAGTAACAACAATCTGCTGGAGAGACGTGTCATGAATAAAGTGAAAATTATAGTCATCAGTGCAATAATCGCTTTCAGAATAAATAGCGCCTATGCCGGTGATCTTATGACTGATTACATGAATAGTAACAGTAGCAGGGGATCAGCGGATTACCGGTTCGGGGTCAGCATGTCTGCTCCTTATGCTAACAATACAATCGCCACTTTTCATGGTAACGCTAATCTCCAACATAACTGCGGAGCTTTCGGAGCGCTGGCAAGTCTCACAGCGTCTTTCAATGCGTCTGCCATGGAAAATTTGGGAACAGCCTTGCTTAGCGGTATACCTGTCCTGCTGTTGTGTTACGCAAGCCAGACGCTTTGCGATGCATACAAATTTGCCAGAAACCTTGCAAATGCGGCAGCGTCGCTATCGACCGCGAATTGCCATCAAATTGAAAAAATGGCAGAACAAACCGGGGATGCAATGAGAAAGGCCGGCGTAGAGAGTTGTATTCAAGCGCAGAACCCCGTAAGCTCCCAGGATTATGTAGCGGCGGCTAACCAGTGCGAAAGCAGCAGCAGTTTCCCGATAAAGGATTTCAGCGGTAACTTAAACGCACAGTTCAAGCTTTCCGATTACGTAAGCAGTATTTCCAGCAACCCTAATATTCAGAGTGTTTTAAATTATGTCGCCGGAGATTTGCAATTCAATTCCAGCGGAATAGCGGGCATGCCGGCGCAACGCGGACTCGAGACAATGCAAAGCACTTACTCGCAGACTTATTACTCGGCTATCAAGAACACGATTGAAAACGCAATATCGACGGGCGCGGCGCCGCAACAGAGTGATCTTAACACGATTTCCGTTCCAGGCTATCCTGTAACTCAATATTTTGCGTCGCGCCTGGCGGCTATGCCTGTTGAAACAAGGGAAAGCTTTTACGGTCAGTATTCTACTGTGGCCGCCACCATAACAGTTCTCACCAAAATACAGGACCTTGAAGATACCCTCGAAGTGGCGAAGACCGACGCCGGAGACCCGTCAAAAACCAAAGCTGTTCAGGGACTAATCGACAAGCTCAAGACGAGAATGGACTACCTGATGAAACAGCTTGATATCCAGAAAAACTATCTGGTGCCGATGATTCAGAGTGTTATGGAATATAAGGTGCCGACTGCTCAGCCGGTGCCTACGGCACAGGATATACAATCCGAGATGTCTATTAAAAATGGTATAGGCAACTGAGACAGAGTAAAAAGGAAACATTTTGAAAAAAATAATTTTATTCGGAATCTATATTGCGTTCTTTTCGTTTGCGGCTCATCAGGAATGCTATGCCGGCGGGTTTATGGGCGGGACATTTGCCGCGACAATGGAAAGCACTGCCGGAAGTCCATCTTATGACCAGATGATTAACAATTATTATGGGTATGTCACAGCTGCTACTGTCAATGGGCCGGTGGCTAAGTTTGGTTTCTACCTTGTCCTTGCCATCGCTTTTTTCAAGTTCCCGGTTATTGGCTCTAAGGCGCTTATAGATTTCGCTGTTTATATGGGGACTTTTTTGATACTCGCGACTCCTGGCTGGAACGGGAAATGTCTTCCGATCTGGATAGCTGATATAACAGACGCTATAACAATAAGCATAGTAAATTCGATGGGGGGCCTGGATGCCAAGCAAATGGGAGCCGGAGTAGAGTTTCTTATGGCTACCGGCAAGGCCGAGAATGCCGCTTTTAACCAAAATATGTATCCCATGGCCGACTTTAAGGAGCATTGCTATAATGTTGTAGCTGCAAACACCCCGGCTGGACAGACAGTGCCGAAGGCAAGCGATATGCAATTTAATCCTACCAATGTCATTCCGGGTACTAACCAGACCTGCACATCTCTGCAAACTCAGTTGGAGACCAATTTAGCCGGAGCTGCTCAGAGTTATTTCGATACCGACATGAATAATCTAAAGACAGCGGCCAAGCCTGTTGATTTGACTACTATTAATACTGCCATAGTTACGGAGGACGCGGTTTATAACAGCACCAGTGGACAGAATGGTCTGTTGAATAAAGCGATCAGCGCATCTCCGACACGTACCCAATTAGATCATAATGCAGGTTGGACTTACAGTATTAATGAGGCGGCAGACTCATTTTCATTGCGTTCGACGCTTTTATATAAGCCGCGAGAGATGATAGTGATGATAGGGCAAACAACACTTTGGGTCTTTGACTACTATATTTTTCAGATCGTGGCGATTATTAAGATATTTGCCTCGATGGGGATGGCTTTCGGCATGTTGTATTATTTATTTTTGGAAGATCTCGCCCCTACGGTTACCGCGCTCGGGCTTTGGATGTTCGGAAACGCATTTTATATAGTAGCAACGGTAGCCCGTAATGGTTTTTACAGTCAACTGGATGCAAACCTGCTGACCGCCGCTCAAACCTTGCTGGGATTGAAATCAGCGACTAACGATGCACTATTTTCCTTGGCCTTCATAGGAGTTATGGCAACAAGTCTCGCCGGGATGCTTACCTGGAAATCTATAAATAAGATTAACTCTTTCTTTATGGGGCATCAACCCGGACCCTCCGGCATGGCACGGTTATAACGGGTATTGATTCCTCCATATTATTCAACCGCTTTTTTGGTTCCGTAGAGTTACAATTCAAATCACGAAAAAATGCCAAATTTCCATTTGCTATAATCAATCCAGAGTAAGGTTATCACTAAACTGAAAAGGAGATAGAGCAATGAATGCACGTTCATATTTATCTGTCTGGCGTCCCTGGCTTATGTTTTTTACCATAGGCCGGCCTTTTTCTGGAATAGTCTGCGCCTTGTTGCAGATGACAGGGATTGGATGGCCCTTTGCTGTCAATTGGGCCATGAATGAGCTTGAAAAATATGAGGCTGGTGAAAAAACAAAAAAGTCTCTAAGGGAGGGCTTTAACGAATTTCCCAAAATATTATAGGTTAAAATATACCTTTCCTACTTTGGAGATTCCAACGAATCCTGCCACATATTCTGGCGCAAACTTGCCACTCATTCTGGTGTGAGGATGCCAGGGGGTGGCAAGGGAAGAGACTGAAGCTGTTAACAAGGCAATACTTCCCGCTTTTTTCAGCACCATAGACTATTCCTTAGCACTTTGTTACCGACAACTGTTGAGTTTCAGGAAAGCATGAATTGCCGAGAGGTACTACTTAAAGTTGAGAGTTTGATATTTATTCATTTGTATGCGTCATAAAGCCATTCTTTCCCCTCATATGTTTTGCATCTATTAGCCGCTGTCAGCCATTCAAATTCCTCGCCTACTCTAACAATGGCTGATTTAACTGCCTTGGACCAAGGTTTTTCACCCTGCCATTGTTCGGCGTCCGCCTTATTTGGAATTGCAGATAAGGCGCTCTGAATTGCAGATTCGATGGTATCCATGTCAACAGGTAGATATGCCGAACTGAATATTTTAATCATGAATACATACATAGGTGAGGGAAATTAAAGATACACGCGGCGTCCTGGCGAGTGAGCCCTCACTAAAATCAGTTAATAAACTTCATCGTGAGAACCAATATCAAGGAGATGAACAATGTCGTCATACATCCTGAAAATAATCCTCAAATCATGTGTCAGAGAACAGGCATATTTACCTTGCAATTCTCCGGTAAGAGGGTGCGTATGCAGCGTGGGATCAAACGGATTGTTAGAAAGCCTATCCAGGAGATCCTCAAAAGTCTCTTTCAAAGTTGGGTTTTTCTGTAGGAGTTTTTTTGATTTCTTACAAAAAGGCTTTTCGAGCTCAAGCCTCTTCATTGTCGTCGTCCGGGGTGTTAAGGATCGCTTGTACAGCTTCCTTTGCGGAATTACAAATTATAGAGTCATGTTCCTGTTCGGCTTTCAGTACACTACTTACGAGAGCTTTACGTCTTTTTTCCCTATCGGCCAAATAATCAGCAAATGCCCTCAATTCATGCAAAGCGGGCTCGGGAAGTATCGGAAGCATTTCTTTAATACGGTCTATTTCGTCAACAGCGGTGTTCATGACTTTAGTATACCACAAAAAATATTATGGGCGAACATAAGAAAAGTTGCGTGTCTGGACATCTATATAGCAGGACAAATGACACACAAATTCAAAAAGGAAGGTAAGAGAAAACGGCAGAAGAGAGGTTGTTGCGAATCGATGAGGCAACACAGGAGGTAGTTATGGGGAAAGAGATTATAGCCGGCACAATTTTCACAGGCACAGATTATTTCGGTAAGGCATATGTTTCAAACGGCATTACTGTCACGTTTCTTAAGTCAGGCGAGCGAATGTCTTATGCCCAGATGAAAGAGCGCGACAATCAATATCCTCCTTCAAACAAAAAATCTTGATAATTGCCCGATTTGCGGTCAGCAGATACAGCACACAACAACAGTCTGCCGGCGATGTGGGACAGAGTATTTTTAGGCGCCTTAAAAATATTCTGTCCTCAAGACATATATGAGAGGAAATGGAAAAAGCAGGATGGTCGAGGGCATATATCAGGTGCCTGTTGCCAGAACGTCGTTTTTCTATTCCGTGAAAAAGCTAAAAATGCAAATTGCTTATATCTAATATCTATGATGAAACAATAGAATCACAAACCATAAAAAACAAAAAGGGGGCAAATTTATGTTATGGACGAACTATTGACGATAGCCCAGGTAGCGGCAATGCTTCAAGTGCCGAAAGGAACTATTTACGGACTTATCCATCAAAAACGCATACCGCTAATCCGACTGAGCAGAAAAAT
>JBEKJD010000005.1:0-24459 GCA_050011415.1 Dissulfurispiraceae bacterium
TATATCCGGGATATCGCGGAATATCGAGATGGAGAGTGGCATCTCAGTCTCCGTCATGCACTCCGCGAAATGAGTCACAGATAACCTACGGAAGGCACATGATCCCCGGCCGGCTGTGCCGGGAATCATGCGGACCGATATGGAGGGTGTCATGAAAGGTTACCAAAGGATTTTAATAATGAGCGCGATCATATTTTGCCTTATGCTCCCTGCAATACAATCCACTGCATTAGCAGGTCAACTGGACTGGACTACCCAGGATGTTTATTTTCGTCATCATGTACTCTTCATTAAAGGTTTTTTTACAAACAACTCTCACGATGTTATCACCCATATTAATACCTTCAACGTACATGTTAAATTCCTTCGCGGCAGTGATTGGCATGAGTACGCTGCGAGTACTTTTGAAGACCTGGACGTCAGGATAAGACCGCATGATTCATTAAATTGGACTTTCAAAATTATCAAGGTAGACCCCGAACATTTCGACAAGTATGACGTTCAATGGGACGTGAACTTTGATTACCATGAGCGCCATAGACGATGATTTACCACTTTAAATTTGATGGTGAATCAGGGAGTGCGATCGTGCTATAAAAAAGGCCGGATTGTCACTGTAACAACAGAATCTTGTGCTCCCGGCAAAAAGTTTCTTTTTTGCTAAACTCAACCTTTAGTGGCCTCCTGTATCGGGAATTTTGGATGTTTCACAACTCTATTTTGCCCGGTACAGAGGCCATTCTGTCATGCCTTTTATCTCCACGTTTAATCTATTTATTGCACCTGGTGGGTTATGTCATAATACACGGCATAATAGTATTGTTTTATGTCCACCATATAATATTCTACTGAAGGAGCCAATTCAAATGAGCAAAAGATTGCCGGACCTGTCATTTTTAGCGCCTCCACTTATTGCTGTCAGCTTTGTTCTCCTCCTGATTTTCTGTGCCCGGGTGAAGTCAGTATATGCTGAGGTATGGGGTGATTCACATGTGGGAATTTACCCGTTCAAAAGCAGTATTGTTGCGCCAAATGGATTGCTTTATAATCCACTGGCCCACATAGGACTCAGTCTGAATATAGGTAGTGATAATATTTATATTTTTGACGAAAATACTTTATTTCTTGCGAAACCCGATCCCGGCTTAACTACCAATTCAAGCCAGGGAAGCTTTGATTTTACCAAAAGAGAAGTGGATTTTAAAATCGGATTGGCAGCCAAGCCATTTGATAATAAGCATTTAGAGTTCAGGCTTTGGGAATACGCATTAAATAATTTGAACAGGGGAAACGATCCTAATAGACCATCAGGTTTTAACGATGGTCTGGCAGCGGAAACACGTTATTATTTCATCGGAGAAAAAGCATGGGGCTATCTGAATGGGGGGTATTATTTTACAAAGGAGCTTATGGCCCCGAATGGAGTAGCATTTAAACCCGGGATCTTTGCGGGCGGCGAGTTGAACTATAATTTGCTGGAAGCACCCGGAAAGCTTTATGCTTTTTCTGATGTCACTGTTGTAAACCTGTTTGGCCGGTTCGAACTGGGTGTAGCATATAGACCTCTATTAAGTTTACCTGATACAGAGGTGCGCCTCTCCGGTAGCAGATATTTGGATCTTAATGAGAAATCACCGACCGAGAATACGGTCATGTTCGAAATCAGACATTATTTCGGGTCCCACACAACAGTCGATAACATTAAGAGCGCTATTGCCACAAAAGCAGTTGCAAATAAGTCTCTACCAAGTCCGGTGGCGAGTGTGAGCACGGCAGTTAAGTCTATTCCTCCTCCGTCCGAGGCTATGGCCACAGATGTCTGGTCTGATTCCCTGATGTTACATGTGAAACTTGTTGACGGAAGAGAAATAGGGGTGCCTCTCGAATGGTTCCCAAAATTGCTGGACGCCAATGACATACAAAGAAAGAAATGGCGACTGACAGGTAATGGAACAGGCATTCATTGGGACAATTTGAACGAGGAGGTCTCTGTAAAGCAGCTTTTGAAAGGATAGCTATGCATCCTGGCGGTCCTTGCAGTTAATGAAAGAACGGTAACTTAAAGATTAACAGGTACCCGTTCAGCATAAGAAGCGTGCCGAGTGATGCAGAAACAACCGCAAAATAAAATATCCTGCGAGAGACTGCAAGGATCGAAATCGATGCCATGACAATGGCTATCTGAAGTAATACCTCGGCATATTCGAAATAAGGGTTCTTGTTGAGGTTCTGGTCCCGCTCTGCCTCGAGATGTTTGGCTTCTTCCGCTATTTTCTCCTTCTCCCCGCCATATCGCGTCTCTTGCGCTCGCATGTCCTTGAGTATTACCTCATACCTCTTTTTTGCCTCTGGTTTCATTCCCGCGCCCCGCTCAAGAAGGTCCAATTCGATCCTCAGGCCGTTTGTTTTGTAGAGATGCTCCCGAAGGGCTTTTGCCTGGTAAAAGGCCCACTGGTCCGATGCCTGCTGTTGTGAAAGCAGCATATCCTTCATGGCCTGGTTGCCGCCCAGTGAGGTAATGGCGAGAAGCACCGCAAATATTGACGTAGTCAATGCAACTCGTTTTGTGAACGTCTTGGCCCTGATCTCTTCAAGCTCTTCAATATTGGGCAGTTCTACTTCGGCCATGGTTTATTTCCTCTCCATTTTGCGCGGCAAAGGGAGTTAACTATTCGGCCTTATTTTGCAAAAAGCAGAAATCCGCTTGCAAAATAGAATATGCCGAAAAGACCGGTTATGAGCCCGAGCACCCACGCAGTTTTTTTCTTCAATAATGCCGCAATTGATGACAGCAGTATCGCAATTTGCAGGAATATTACTGCCATACCGAAAGTCTGAGAATGTTTTTGTGAATTATTTCTTATGCTTTCCTGTGCTCTTGCATCCTCTTGTATTTTTACTTTTTCTTCTTCATATTTTTTGATCTTGTTAGCGTAGGATTCTATCTTTTTTTCATAATCCACGATTACAGCCGCAGGAAGTTTTTGTCTTTTCTCTTTAAGTTCCAGCTCGAGTTTCTCCTTCTGCATCTCATAAAGGTACCCCTTAATGCTCTTAGCCTGATAGTAAGACCAATTGTCCGATGCCTGAGATTGTGCCAACACAGCGCGGGTAGAATAGGACCCTCCCTTAAAAGTCGAAAGTGTCGCACAAACTGCCAGTATCACCGTTGTCAGAGCAAGATAATTTAACCACGGTTCCTTCTGTTTCTCTGTCATTAACTGCCTCCTTATTGCGATCTGCTCACACCAATCAGAAGGTAATTGGCTTCAGCCACATTGCCTAACCGTGATTTATAGAATACCAGAACAAAAATGAAATTTACATCAAATATTTCGTTGCATAATAATAAACAAACGGCGCGTTAAAGTCGGTCAAATATGGAACGCATGAGCCGTGTGTCAGGGAATTGTTGTGTGTTTGACGGTTAAGTTATTTCTTGACCATGCCTAAAAAGTTTGATAGTATTCAAATGCAGACAACTAAATAACCGGAACATCTGGGGCGATACTATTCAAAATTGCACAGGGGGGGAACATGAAGAAAGGTCAGTGGGAACTCATTACTATTCTAATCGCGATCATGATGGCTATGTCTTTTTCAACCTCGACTTTTGTATTCGCCGGGCAGCAGAAGCAACAACCTAAAGCACAACAGCCTAAAGCACAACAGCCTAAAACTCAACAGCGTAAAACTCAACAGCCCAGAACACAACAGCCTAAAACACAACAGCCCAGAACACAACAGCCTAAAACTCAACAACAAGCGCCGAGTCAACCTCGAGTCCAAAAACAGTATCAGCCGGCAACTACTGGCGGACAACCAACAGGTCAGCAAAAACCGAGTACGACAGGACAGAAACCCGGACCAACTACTTCAGGAACCCCGTCCGGACAAAAACAGCCGCCAACGACCAGCGGGCAACCAACAGGACAGCAAAAACCGAGTACGACAGGACAGAAACCCGGACCAACTACTTCAGGAACCCCGTCCGGACAAAAACAGCCGCCAACGACCAGCGGGCAACCAACAGGACAGCTTCAGGGCGGTCAGAAACAGGGTGGACAACAGCAGGGCGGTCAGCTTCAAGGCGGTCAGAAACAAGGTGGCCAGCAGCAGGGCGGTCAGCTTCAGGGCGGTCAGAAACAAGGTGGTCAGCAGCAGGGCGGTCAGCTACAAGGTGGTCAGAAACAAGGTGGCCAGCAGCAGGGCGGTCAGCTTCAGGGCGGTCAGAAACAAGGTGGTCAGCAGCAGGGCGGTCAGCTTCAGGGTGGCCAGCATCAGGGTGGCCAGCTACAAGGTGGACAGCAGCATCAGGGCGGTCAGCTACAGGGTGGCCAGCAACATCAGGGCGGTCAGCTACAGGGTGGCCAGCGGATAACACCCAATCGCACTCCCATCAACATCAAGCAGCCACCCCAAGACAGACAACGCGTGCTTACTGAGAGGAACAGGGAAATCAGGCCGGAACACAATGTCAGAGCAGCCAGGGATTTCCACGATGAACGTGCCAGGTTCAGACCTGTTAACAGGGCATTCGTCCGCCACTCTCCGGAAATCCAACGCAGGGTATTTGAACATAATCATTTTGATCCAGGGACTTACTATGCGCGACGTGCCGTATTCTATGAAACGTATGAATTCCACACGCCTTTCTGGGCTTTCAGTTTGCAGCCAAGATACGGATTATGGGATACGCCGGCGCTTGCCTTTATTCTCGCCCATATCGCGGATGAACAATATGCCTTATGGTATTACAATCATCGTTTTGATCCTGATGTTATGGTATGGCGTCAGGATATGGATGGATTAGCTGCTAACAATCCCGACCTGAGTAACCAGTTAGCTCTTATGGACAATCAAATGAATATGCTGCAATCGCGCAACATGCCGGTTGACAATTCGTATGTGCCTCCTGAGATGAGGGATGTTGCATTGGCCGCAGAGGTTGCAGCACCGCAGCAGCCTGAAAGCTATCAACCGCCGCCACCGCCGGCTCAGCCGCAACAGTATCCGGCGCCCCAACAACAACAGTATCCGGCGCCTCAGCCGCAACAGTATCCGGCGCCTCAGCAACAACAGTATCCGGAGTCTCAACAGTCATATCCATAAGATGCCAATCTGAAAACCAAAGGCCGGATTATCACTTGTGAGAGGTGATAATCCGGTCTCTTTATAGGAAACATTCCCCTCTTTTGTTTTATAATTAATTTGTATGATTGAGGTGATAAAAGATAAAGTCCTTTCAGGTGAACGGCTTAACAGGGCCGATGCGCTTGCGCTGTTTCATAGTGATGACCTTTTCACCATAGGCAGGCTGGCATCCCGGAGCGCAGAGGCGAGGAATGGGAAGAACGCATATTTTATTATAAACCGCCACATCAACCCTACAAATATATGCGTCAACCGGTGCAAGTTTTGCGCATTCAGCCGCTCAAAAGGTGAGCAAGGGGCTTTTGAATTATCAATCGATGATGTGCTTTCAAGGCTTGACGAATCTTTCAGCTCTAATGATCCAATAACAGAGGTCCATATTGTGGGCGGTCTTCATCCTGAGTGGCCTTTTGAGCACTATTTGGACCTTCTTTCAGCTATAAAGGAAAAATATCCATCCCTTTCAATTAAAGCCTTTACCGCTGTTGAGATTGATCATATGTCGCGGATCAGCGGTCTTGGTCTTAATGCGACCTTTAAGGCACTGAAGCATAGCGGCCTTGATTTGATGCCTGGAGGCGGCGCCGAAATATTTTCGGAAGAGATAAGGAATAAGCTCTGCCCTGAAAAAATATCCGGCGACCGGTGGCTCGAGATTATGGATACGGCCCATAACTCCGGGATCAGAACAAACGCTACCATGTTATACGGCCACCTGGAAAGCATTGGGGACAGGGTCGATCACCTGTTGAGGCTTAGAGCGCTGCAGGACAGGACAGGAGGATTCCAGGCCTTTATCCCGCTGGCGTATCATCCCGTAAATACCGAGATCGGCGGGTCCTACTCATCCGGTATTGATGACCTGAAGACTATTGCCATAAGCAGGCTGGTGCTTGACAACTTCCAGCATATAAAGGCGTACTGGATAATGTTAGGCGACAAGATTTCCCAGGTCGCCCTGCTTTTCGGCGCTGACGATATCGATGGAACAATTATAGAAGAAAAAATAACTCACATGGCAGGCGCTATGAGCGGTCAGGGGATGACACGCGATGAGTTGACCCATCTTATCAGGAAAGCCGGAAAGATCCCGGTTGAGCGTGATGCTTTTTATAATCACATCAGGGTATATAAATGAACAGGATTGACAATCATACCGCATTAGAACTTTTAAAGACTGCTGACCTGCTCGAACTTGGAGAAAGGGCAGATGCAATCAAAAACAGGCTGCACCCTGCCGGCACTGTTACATTCGTCGTAGACAGAAACATCAATTACACCAATGTCTGCATCAATAAGTGCGCCTTCTGCGCATTTTACCGTGAAGCCGACAGCCCCGATGCGTATATTCTTTCCGAAAGGGAATTGTTCAGGAAAATCGATGAAACGATTGCCCTCGGCGGCACACAGATACTCCTTCAGGGCGGACTGCATCCTGATCTGGATATGGAATACTATGTTAAGCTCCTGCAGTCCATAAAAACCGTATATACGATAAATGTCCACGGTTTTTCCCCCCCGGAGATAACGTATCTGGCCGAAAAACACCATCTCACTATCAGGGAAACTCTTATGACTTTGAAGCTCGCGGGTCTCGATTCCATACCCGGCGGCGGAGCAGAGATTCTTTCGGACAGAATAAGGGAAATATTGAGCCCAAAAAAAATCAAATCCTCCAAGTGGCTGAAAGTCATGGAAGAGGCCCATAGAATAGGCATGAGGACCACTGCTACGATGATGTTCGGCAGCATCGAAGCGCCTGAAGATATTATTGAGCACCTTGATGTTGTAAGGAGTCTCCAGGACAAGACAGGGGGATTTACAGCTTTTATCCCCTGGTCTTTCCAGCCCGGGAATACGGAATTACTTTCCAGGAAGAAGACAATCAGGCCGGCCACTGCTGTTGATTATCTCAGAGTGCTGGCTTTGTCGCGGATATATCTTGATAACATAATCAATATCCAGGCCTCATGGGTCACACAAGGCTTAAAGCTTGCGCAGGTGGCGCTCAGATTCGGCGCCAATGACTTCGGTTCAACCATGATTGAAGAAAATGTTGTAAGAGCGGCCGGCGTGAGCCACAAGGTGTCAAAGGAAAATATTATAGAGGCGATACAGCATGCAGGATTCAAAGCAGCCCAGCGGGACACCTATTACAGACTCTTGCAGTACTTCTAACAGGTTAATGAAAAAACATTTTTTATTTGGTAGAATTCCTTAGGGCTCGCCCTTAATGGAGGTTTTTTAATAATGGAGCCGCACAGCCAGGGAACAATACTTGTAGCTGATGATGAGCCTTTTGTGCTGGATTCGGTATCACTGCTTCTGGGGAAATACGGCTACAATGTCGTTCCATGCCGCAACGCTGCTGAGGCTATAGAGAAATTCAGTGAGAACAATGTTGATGTAGTGCTTACCGATATCAAGATGCCGGTGATGTCGGGAATTGAACTGCTTGAAAGAATCAATACTGCGAACCCGGATACTCCTGTGATTCTGATGACCGCTTTTGCGGACATAACAACAGCGATCGATGCCATAAAAAAGAGGGCCTTTGATTTCATAATCAAGCCTTACAATGTAGATCAGCTCCTCCACTCCATTGAAAAGGCTATGAAGTTCAACAGGCTTTTGAAGCTGGAAAAGGACTATAAAAGCCTGCTTGAGGAATTCAACCGTGAACTGGAAAATATGGTATCCGAAAGGACCATGAGCCTGATGGCGTTGACCGTGGCCGACAGGGTGAGGAATCCTGCAACAACAATAGGACAGATTTGCAGGAGAATAATGGAAAAGGAACCTCTGTCGTCAGGCGTCCGCGTCAGTATCGAAAATATCGCTGAGGAAACGGGAAAGCTTGAAAAAATAGTATGTGACTTCCAGAATATTTTCAAAAGCAGGCAATCCCATTTTACATACGAGGACATTAATTCGATTGTTAAAAGCAGCATGTTAATTGTCCAAAAGGAGGCCGACGAAAAAGGCGTGTCGCTTGAGGCATCCCTTTCTGAAAAGTCGTTGAAGATAAATACTCAGAAAAACCTGCTGGGTTTAGCGGTTTCCCAACTGATACGAAACGCTATCGAGGCCACGCCGGAAAGAGGGAGGGTTGAGGTCACTACCGCAGGGAACATGGAACAGGTCATACTTACTGTGAGCGATACGGGACAGGGGATACCTCCGGAACATATTGATAAGATATTTAATCCGTTCTTCAGCACCAGAGAGCGAAGGTTCGGCATGGGGCTCGCCCTCGTAAGACAGATAATACTGGAGCACCTTGGAGACATAACAGTGCAGAGCAGCGCTGAGAAAGGCTCTACATTCAGGATGGCATTTCCTGTTCGATGGCTCGACAAGTCCTTAGTGTCCAAATAAAGGAATATGCGGCTTTCAGAGTTTGCTTTTTAGTGATTTGATATAGGCTACGATATCCTGCATGGCCTCTGATTTAGTATCGATAGGGTCCCCGCCAATCGCATATTCGATACAGGCATTTACCGCTTCTTCAAGTCCCTTTTGGGTCTTTCCGGCAATATGGAATTCTTTTTGGTTGCCGGCCTGTTCCAGACCTTTTCCTCCTGGATGGCATGTATTGCAGCTATTGCCGGATGTTGCGCCGGCAAACTTTGGGTCATTAAACAAAGCCTTCCCTTTTGATACACTTCCAGCTGCAAGCGCAGCGGATGTCGCGAGGGCAAGAATAATTATTGCGGTTGAATTGCTGAAAATACCGACTTTTACCATTTCGACCTCCTGCATTTAAGGGGGGATACGGTTATAATCTGCTTATTCCTGAACGATTGTACCATTGTGAACGACTGAAGTCAAAAAATCGAATATTAAAGTCGTGATGGGGAGATTTATCCGGTACTTTATTGATTTACAAAATTGCCGATGATTTGTTAGTATGACCAATCAGGGACGATTTCAAAGTTATCAATGGGACCTATTAATAAAGTGATAATAGTGGCGGGAAAAAAATGCGCCGGCAATTCACGCCTGGCAAATAAGTCCGGATTTACACTTGTGGAACTGCTCGTAGTCCTTGTCATCCTGGGACTTTTGGCAGCACTGGTAGGGCCGCAGCTTTTCCCAAAGCTGGGCAAGGGGAAACAGTCTGCTGCAAAGGCCCAGATTGAACTGCTTGAAGAAGCGCTCGACCAGTTCCGCCTGGATGTAGGACGATATCCTTCGACACAGGAAAGTTTGAGCGCACTGGTGACCAACCCCGGTATTGACAAATGGGAGGGACCCTATCTGAAGAAGGGGTTGCCGAACGACCCCTGGGGAAAGCCTTATATTTACACATGCCCGGGCTCTCATGGCGAATACGATATTGTCTCTTATGGCAGGGACGGCCAGCCTGGCGGAGAGGGCGAAGACAAGGATATTGTAAACTGGGAGTAGTGCAAACTGGAAGCAGGGTTAGCTCCGCGTGGTTAAAAAGATCCAATATTTGAAACTGGAGGACATGCCTAAGGTACCATTTGTCTATAACGGTATCCCCTCCCGTTTTATCCGCGAAAATAAAATCGTCCTGCTCGAATTCAATAATAATATTCTCAGTGTCGCGATGGCAAACCCCTCGGACAGATCAACTATCGATGCGCTCAGGGTAGCGACATCTGCAAATATAATAGTCTATGGTATTGAACCCCATCTGTTCGAAGAGTACACTTCGAAATTTTACGGACAGGAATCGCAGAACATAAACAGGCTCATAGAGGAGATCGGAGACAAGAGCGGACTTGAGTTCCACGGAGAAGATGAGGAAGACATCGGACATCTGAAAGACCTCGCCTCCGAGGCCCCTATAATCAAGTTGGTCAACATGGTGATCGTAAGGGCTGTGGAAAACAGGGCCAGCGATATCCACATAGAGCCCTTTGAAGATGAACTGAGAGTAAGGTACCGTATCGATGGCATCCTGCATGATATAGAGTCTGTACCCAAGAAGCTGCAGGCGGCAATAATCTCGAGGATAAAGCTGACCGCAAAGCTGAATATTGCCGAGCGGAGATTACCGCAGGACGGCCGCATTCGGCTTAAAGTCGCTGAAAAAGAGATAGACCTTCGCATATCCACTATACCGGTCCTCTACGGTGAAAGCGTGGTTATGAGGATACTTGACAAAGAGAGTATAGTCATAGACCTTGAGCGTCTCGGCTTTTTTCCTGAAACTCTTCAAGCTTTTGAGCAACTGATCCGCAAGCCTAACGGCTTCATACTGGTTACAGGCCCGACCGGGAGCGGCAAGACCACAACACTTTATGGCGCCCTGAATAAAATAAACTCTCCTGACAGGAAGATCATTACTGTCGAGGACCCGGTGGAATACCAACTTAAAGGGATTAACCAGATACAGGTCAAGCCGCAAATAGGCCTGAATTTTTCAAATACGCTGCGGCACATCGTACGGCAGGACCCTGACATTATTATGATTGGAGAAACAAGAGACCTTGAAACAGCCCAGATAGCGATACAGGCTGCCCTTACCGGTCATCTTGTGTTCTCCACACTGCATACCAATGATGCGCCCAGCGCAATCACGAGGCTTCACGACATGGGCGTGGAGAAATTCTTACTTTCTTCCACCATTCGCGGCATACTCGCCCAGAGGCTGGTACGGGCCATATGTCCCTCGTGCAAAGAGCCCAATACTGCATCTGCGGGTCCGGACCGGGACATGCAAAATATACCGGGCGAACACAGAGGCAGGGGATGTGAGCAGTGCTCCTTTACCGGCTACCGCGGCAGGTTGGGGATATTTGAACTGATCGTGGTGGATGATGCCATGCGGGACCTTATCATGCAAAACATTGATGCCAATAAAATCCGGGAACTGGCGCGCCGCAACGGCATGATGACCTTGCTCGAAGACGGGACCCGTAAGATAAAAGCCGGCTTGACTACTCTTGACGAACTGCTCAGGGTAATACAAGAAGACTGATGGCTATTTTTTCTTACAAGGCCTCATCCCGTGACGGCTTGCTCAGCGGGGGGTTTATCGAAGCGATGGATGAAGCCGCAGCAATTGAGCTGCTCAGATCGTCCGGCGTTATTCCTTTAGAAGTCAGGGCCCCGTCAGAGGACAAGAGAAAACTGTTCTCGCACCGCCCTGCCAAAGCCGACCTGGTGACATTTACAACTGAACTTTCCGCATTGCTCGGCGCTGGACTTCCCCTTGACAGGAGCCTTGGCATATTGTCCGAGATATCCGATAGCAGAGACATGAAGAAGGTCGTGCAATCTGTTGTCAAAGACCTCAGGGAGGGCAGCTCTTTCTCTGATGCCCTTCAGCATCATCCCGATGTTTTTCCGAGACTTTATATAAATATGGTGCGGGCCGGAGAGGCAGGGGGCGTAGTAAATGTTGTACTCGACAAGTTAAATGAATTTCTCGAATCTTCCAAAGAATTAAAAGACAGCATTTTCTCCGCAATGATCTATCCGGTCATACTTTTGCTCACCGGCGGCTCCTCGGTCGTTGTTCTCCTTACATTTGTACTTCCCAAGTTTACCGCCATATTCAAGGAAATGGGGACCTCCCTGCCCCTCCAGACACAAATACTGCTGGATGCCAGCAATCTATTAAGATCATATTGGTGGATCGCTGCTGCTTCAGCGGCAGCATTATGGATCGTATTCAGGAGTTACATTAAATCCGCTGAAGGCAGATATAAATTCGATGCGCTGAAGCTTGTGCTCCTGAGGGACATTGTCACAAAAATCGAGACCGCCCGTTTTTGCAGGACACTTGGCACACTTCTGCAGAGCGGAGTCCCGTTGCTTCAGGCCATGTCCAACTCAAAAGATGTTATAGCCAACCAGGTCATAGCCTCTGCCATCGACTCGGTCTCCAGGGGCGCCAGGGAAGGCAAGGGCATAGCAGGGCCTCTTACCGCTGCCGCGGTGTTCCCTCAACTGGCAATCTCAATGGTCAAGGTCGGGGAAGAGACCGGGCAACTCGATACGATGCTTCTGAAGGTCGCTGCCACATATGAGAAAAGCCTGAAGGCCTCGCTCAAGAGGCTCATCAGTTTTATGGAACCTGCGTTGATCCTCGGGATGGGGATCGTAATAGGATTTATTGTGATTTCGATGCTGACGGCAATATTCAGCATGACAGACCTCCCGTTCTGAGAAAGTAATGAAAGGGAGAAACGGATTTACTCTACTCGAAATAATGATCGTGCTTTTTCTCATTACTCTCGTTATGGGGCTTTCCGCTGTTTTTTTTGCCAATGCCCTGCCATCGCACAAGCTGAATGCCTCGGTAAGGGAAATGTCTTCAACGATACGGCGTGCCCATATGCTTGCACAGGTCAGCGGGAGTCGCCAGACCCTGTCCATAGACCTGGATGCAAGAACATACGGGATAGATGGCCGCGGATACAAGAGCTTTGATCCGGATATCACCGTAAGAGTGCTCGACCCTTTGACCGGTGAGAGCCGCACGGGAATACATAGCCTGATATTTCAGGCCTCAGGGGGAATTCAGGGCGAGACTATAATTCTGGGCGCCAGGAAAAGGGAAGTTAAAATTGAAGTTGATCCGGTTGTGGGATCGGTGATAGTGAAATGAAACACAGGGAACATCAGAATCGGAGAAAGGGCGAACCGAAGAATCGGGGAATCGGAGAAACGAAGAAAAGGCTTTTGCACCGGTTCACCGATTCTGGATTTACGCTTCTTGAAATCCTTGTTGCACTTGCCCTGTTGAGCATATCATTACTGGTTATCATGCAGCTCTTCTCCGCCGACCTTCGGGGCATATCGGCCTCGGAAGATTACGTTGTTGCTGTTGCGACAGCAGAATCAAGGATGGCAGAATTGTTGGACGATGATAGTCTTTCCGAGAAAACCTGGAGCGAGACTACAGATAATGGATACCGGATAGATGCCTCCGTAAAAGAGTCGCTCCAGGAGAGAAGTGAAAATTTGCAGGTCAAACTGCTTGATATAGCAGTCACCGTTTACTGGACAAAAGGGATGCGGGAAAGATCCGTGAGCCTGAAGACCATGAAAATGATTAACAAGGTCCTATAGATGCATGCAGCCGTAATTCAGAACCGGAGAACCGGAGAACCGGAGAATCGGAGAAAAGTCTTTTCCGCCGTTTCACCGTTTCGCCCTTTCTCCGATTCTGGCTTCACGCTCCTTGAACTGATCATATCCATAACCATGATGGCTGTTATCCTTCTGATCATCGGCACGGCCATGCGGCTGGGTCTGCGCTCGGTTGAATCAGGAGAAAAGAGGATGGCGTCTGTCGAAAGATTCAGGGCCTCGCTGAATATTGTTGAGTCCCAGATCCAATCGCAGCTGCCTGTCAAGGCACAGGGTACGGACACAACAAGCTTCGTCTTTCAGGCGGACAGCGACTCTGTTCAATTTCCCAGCAACTTTTCCCTGTGGGGTAATCAGCGGGGATACGTAACCGTGTCTTATAAGGTAGTGACGGATGAATTCGGAAAACAGGAACTTTATCTTCAGGAAAGCGGCACAGGTATTCCCAAAAGTGGAGAAGTCAGGCTGTTCGAGTTTTTTGACCATATTTATTTCGACTATTTTTACAAGGACCCGGCGGAAGAAAAAGGCAGCTGGGTGGGACAATGGCAGTGGACCGACTCGTTGCCGGAGAAAATCCGTCTGCACCTTGTTAATGGAGCCAAGGAAATGTCGTTTATGATTCCGGTGAAAGTATCACCTGAGCAGAAAAATATCGTGACCGCCCCCGGTAATAGCGGTGCGCCGAAAGCTCCGGGAGTTCGGACCGGAACTTAGTGCTTCATTTCATAAATCAGGAGTGACAAGATAGTGGACAGATATAATGACGCGCAAAAAGGCATGGCCCTATTCATCGTCTTGTGGATTCTTGCCATTCTGATGGTCACGGTACTCTCCTTTTCTTTTCTGACACGGACGGAAACACATGCGACCCTGGTTTTCAAGGAAACTGCGGCAAGAAAGTTCCTGGCCGAGGCAGGCATTGAAAGGGCCATCTTCGAAATATTCTATCGCAGGCAAAATGTGAATAATGCAGTAACGCCTGAGGGATTTGAACCATGGAAGGCGGACGGTACAGCGTATAGCGACCGCGTCGATAAAGGGTCTTATACAGTAAGCATCATTGGAGAGTCCGGTAAATTAGATATTAATAAGTCATCCGGGGTATTATTAAAGAACCTTCTCTTAAACTCAGGCATCAAGGATGACGAAGCTGATACAATTGTGGACTCTCTGATGGATTGGAAAGACACCAGCGGTTTGAGCCGGCCCCATGGCGCAGGAAGCAGCTATTATGAGTCACTGCCCATCCCCTATGAGGTAAAGGGCGCTCTCTTTGATACTGTTGAGGAACTCCTGCTGGTAAAGGGAGTGACTCCTGCCATACTTTATGGAGACAGCAGTCGAAAAGGCATCATTGCTTTTCTGACCGTGAATTCCGAGAGTGGACTGGTCGATCTCAACTATGCGCCTAAAGAGGTCCTCATGTCCATACCCGGTATGTCTGCGGATATGGCTGATGCTATACTTCAGTACCGTCAGGGTCAAAACATAAGGAACCCCCAGGATGTATTGAGCGGCAATTACCAGGCTATGCAGCCTTACATAACTTTGAACGAAGGTTCGGTTTTCACGATAGAAGCAACAGGCCGCATAGGAGAAGAAAAAGCGGGTTATCCTGTCCTGGCAACAGTGAAGATCGAGGGTAATAACAAATACAGATACCTGTATTTCAAAAACCCCGCGTACAAAGTACAATAGAAGATATGGAAGCGATAAGAAAAATAAACCTGTTTGCCTCTGAGACGGTATCGGCGTTGCGCAAAGTTGCTTTGCCTTTAAGTAATGCGCTTGCATTCAGCGCAGCCGACGAGCGTATTACTTATAAAAAAGAGCTTTGCGTTGCTGTTGAAAAGTCCGGCATAGCCGTGGCGTACGGGACGCGCTTTTTATCATTCGTATCGGTCAGGGGTATGAAGTTTTACCCTTCGGCAGAGCGTGTTTATCCTCAGCCGAAAGACGTAGCCTCTTCGGCGGTATTGGCTGTTAACGAATTCGGCGCTGTTGGGGCAGGTATTACTCTGAGCATTCCAAAAACATGGGCGGTCCTCAGGACCGCGGAATTCCCGGCAGTAGTCAGGAAGAACTTGTCCGACGTCATTGCCTATGAATTCGACCAGATCGTCCCGTTCAGCCCTGAGGAGGCCTTCTACGACTTCAGCATAACACGCGAGACGCCTGAAAAAATCACTATAGTTTTAGCTGCAGTAAAGGCCGACACGATCAACAGTTATAGTTCGGCCCTCAGAGAAGCTGGACTCACTGTGGGCAGGGTCACGCTAAACCTCTTGTCCATAGGCGCTCTATGCCGTTCCATAAGCAAAAAAAAGAATTTCGTTTATATCGGGATCGACGGCGATGACTATGATGGCGCTCTCTTCCTTAAAGGCGGCCTGTCCGGGGTTGTCAATGGAACGTTTGCCGCTGATGACGATGCATCGAGAGCTGATACTATTACGGATGAGATCAGACCGCTTACAGATATTGCGAAAAAGAGTGATGCCCCTCCGCGCTTGTTCGCCCTGGTCCGCGGCGGCAGGTCTGCGTTAAAGGAAAGACTCCGGACTTCTCTTGCATTTCCCGTCTCGCTGCTCGATGAAACTGATACCGGGCTCAAGCTGCCCGCCGGTAAGGACAATATCCCTTATACCGCGGTAGGCGGGGTTATTGAATCATTGCTGCCGGGTACCCGGGAAAATCGCGCGATTTTTGGCGGCACTGCGTCCGGAATGCGAAAGTTGAATCTGCTTTCAAGGGGCCGGCGCCGGCTGGAAAAAATACCTATGGGACTTTCCGTAATTCTCTTGTTGCTCATTACAGCCTTATGGGTTGTGTACTTTATTGCCCCGATACAGGTCGAAGAGAAACGGCTGACGGAGATTGAGCGCCAGATAAAACTTCGCAAAAGCGGTGTTAAAGATATTGAAAATATCAAACAGGAAATAGAGGACCTGGACAGCGAGGTCCAAAAGATCAGAGAGTTTAAGGAAGGCAAACCGCCGGCCTTGACTATTCTCAGGGAGCTTACCACAATTCTCCCTAAATCCGTCTGGCTGACAAGAGTCAGGATCACGCAATCAACGGTTGAGATGGAGGGCTATTCAAGTTCTTCATCTGAAATCCTGTCCCGGCTTGAGACTTCAAAGTATTTGACCAAGGCGGAGTTTTCAGCTCCCACATTCAGGGATTTGCGTTTAAATGCGGACCGGTTTAATATTAAAGCTGAGATCAGGGTAGTAAAAGAAGCAAAGGGCAAAGAGGCAAAGACTAAAGAGGCAAAGACTAAAGAGGCAAAGACTAAAGAGACAAAAGCTAAAGAGACAAAAGCTAAAGAGACAAAAGCTAAAGAGACAAAAGCTAAAGAGGCAATAACGGCGCGGGGTAAAAATGAGAAAAAGTAAGTTGATGGTCTTTTCAATACCTCTGATGATCATACTTTTTGTCCTTGTTGCCTACCGCTACGGCTACTTGGGAGTGAAAGCGCAAGTGGCCTCTGTAAAAGAAACTGAGGCCGCAAAGCTCAAAATACTGGCCAAATATATGGCCCTTCTGGCGGAAAAACCTGCATTGGAGAAGGAACTGTCCGCATTAAAAGAAAAAAGAAAGTCGGAGAACTCCCAGTTTTCAGAGGGACAGACCCCTTCAATCGCCGCTGCCGGTTTGCAGGATATTGTGAAAGGAATTGTTACCGGCAGGGGCGGGACTATAACAAGCGAGCGGATAGGGAAGTCTGAGACTCTCGGTAAGTTAATTGTCCTCAATGTCAGTATGGACACAACAATTCCGGACGTGCGGGCGCTGGCAGATATACTCTATGCCATCGAGACCAGGACTCCCTCTCTGGTTGTGAAAGAAGTTGATGGCAAGGTCAAAAATTTCAGGGAACCAAAAGAGCTGCTGGTAAAGCTGGACATATCGGCTATCACCGCCGGGAAATGACTATGGGCCGTCTTTTAAGGAGCATAAATCTGCTTAACATACTGCTGGCTGCTGCGGTAGCTGCTACAGCAAACTATATAGTCTTTCCGCATGTCAATAAGAAGCCTCATTTTTCACTTCCGGCTATAAACGCTTTGCAGGAGCCGGCAAAGGACCATACCCCCACAGGTGAGCCTGCTGCTGCGCCGATTGATTACACCGTGATCGCCGAACAGAATCTCTTCCATCCCGAAAGGAAAATTCCTGTTGAGAAAGTACAGGTAAAACTTCCGCCGAAACCGGAACTTGTGCTTTATGGCACACTTATAACCGACAATATAAGCTACGCCTATGTTGAAGATGAGAAAGCCCCCCTGACCACACCGGGACGGGGCAAGCGGATGAGAGTTATTAAAAAAGGAGATATATTGAGCGGTTTTGTGCTTAAAAGTATCGAGCCTGACAGGATAATCCTGGCAAGGGGAGATGAAGTCATGACAGTCGATCTCGCAGTTCCTAAAGGGAAGAGATAGAACAAGACCCTGCAGTAACCGGTGAACGTCGGGTTTCTTCGTACTGCATATTACGGTGTGTTTTTGGAAGGCTCTTTGATGCTGCTATCACCGGTTTCATGAGGGTTTTGCCCATCACTTTTGATAAACTCATCGATCTTCATATCTTTAGTGTCGCCTTTAAGCCTTTTAAGGTAATCCGCTGTTACCTTGCCGGCCTCCTGCTGATTTCTGATCACGTGGGGCGTAAGCAGGACAATGATTTCCGTTTTTATACTTGTGTTATCTTTTTTTCCAAAGAGGTTTCCAAGTATGGGAATATCCATGAGAAACGGTATGCCTGTTGCGTTTCTTTGCCGGTTTTCCTGTATAAGGCCTCCGATTACAATGGTCTGGCCGTCGTTTGCCACAACATTTGTTTCCGCAGTACGTTTTGTAAAGACAAACTGTTCAGTGCCCAGCACATTCTGAGTAGCGTAATCAGACACCTCTTGCGACACTTCCAGGGCAACAACCCCGCTCTCATTAATCTGGGGCTTTACTTTCAGTATAGTGCCGACGTCCTGATACTGGATCGTGGAAATGATGTTGCCGGATGTGCCTGCAGCTACTGACGACATCTGCGAGGTGGCGATGGGGACCTGACTGCCGATATCAATCTTTGCCTCAAGGTTGTCGGCTGCAATGATATGGGGAGAGGCAAGCACAGTGACCAGATCATTAGATGCAAGGGTATTAAGCAGCGCCTTCACATTTCCTGCAATATCGGTGGCAGCATACGAGAAACCTGGATATCCTGCCGACAAAGAAGTGGCATTCAGCAAGTTTGAGTTTTGTCCTATCCTTCCATTAAGGTCAATAGGGTTTGAAAAAGGCTTGGTTTTTAGCTGTGTGCTGTTTGACAAGACCCATTCCAGGCCGAATTGAAGATCCTTTGTGAGGGTCACTTCAGCTATAAGCACTTCTATCATGACCTGACGGGGAGGCGTGTCGAGTTTTTTGATAGTCGCTTCAATAAATTTATAATCAGCGGGTGAAGCAAGGATAACCAGCGAGTTGGTGATCTCATCAGCAGTCACTTTGGTCTCTTTGGATATTAAACTATCATTCCCTGCGGCAAAAGCAGTAAGAGCACCCTCTGTTTTTGGCGCCGTGGTCAAATTCGCCGGAGCCGCGGGTGTTGCGCCGTGGCCCGCAGCCGGCGTCTCGGGTATAAACCTGCCGGGCGCTGAAGGCGCGGAAACGCTGGCGAATATTGACTGCAGAAGTGTTGCGACATGTTTTGCCTTCGTGTTTTGCAGGGGATAAACATAAACCTTGGGCGCCGCATTCGGTATGTCATTGAGGGGAAGAATCCTGTAAAGTCCATTCTCGTCGACGAAACCGGCGCCGTTCATTTTCAACAGCAAATCCATGAGCGGCAGCACGTCCTTTTTACTGACCGGGGTCACTGTTCTGAAATTGACCCTGCCCTTGACCTTCGGATCAACCATATAGTTCACCTGAAGTATGTCGCCGAAAACGCTTTGTATTACTTCGAATATATCGGCATCATCAAAATTGAATCTGACATCGCCTTTTTGCGGGGCTGCGGGATTCGTGTCTGCCGCACGCGAAGGGTCCACTGCTGAGGTAATGGCAACAGAAAAAAACAGGACACCGAGAATTAGCCGGATCAAATTTCCGTAACGCCTCTTCAAAAAGAAAACCTCCATGTCATGCCTGACTTTAAATCGCGGGGAAACACGTGTGACATATGAAGATAAGTATATCAAAAAAAATGCAAAAAAAAATACTGCTAAAAAGGAGCGTCCTTAATAATGAAAAAAAACCTTAATTCAATACGCAAAATATGGACCCGTGCCAAGGCTGGAGGACATGCCCTCAAACCCGATATAGACGTTTCGTCCAAAGTAGAACGGAAGTCCCCAGTCGAACCCGCCAGTGCCCCCAAGTTCCCCGGCAACATCGTCAAATACCCAGTTGGCAGCATTCCAGAGGCTGCTAAAGTTGCCGACTCGAAATGAGACCGTGTTGCTCGGTGAGCCGGAGGCCCCTGTAATAATGGCGGACAGACTTGTTACTGTAGAGGGACAATAGTTTGACGTATAATCGGTGCACGTCGGGAGAATTCCGGACGAGGAGAAATAATACTCGTTGGAGCCGGTGTCGATAAAACTGCCGTTGTAAGTGACGTTATTAAAAGTTGTGGTAAATTGATTGTACTGGTCGAGTGTATACGCAGTCACTCCCGAAGTCAAATTATTAGATTGTGTTCCTATCCCGAACACAAGAGAGCCGGTCACAGAAGTCGTACCACCTGCAGCAATACCGGGAAGCTCCACTATCAATCCGTTGTTGCTGTCAAGAGGAAGAGAGGCCACCGGGTTCGACACCTGATTAGAGAGGGGAACTGTAGTTCCGCTGCAACTCGAACCGCATTTGTAATACTGCCCAACAGCATAAGATACACATGTCGACCCGCAGTCCTGAATAGAGGGGCCAACCCCGAGGATTCCATTATATCCATCGACAGACGGCTGTGTGGCAGGAGTGTAACCCTGCTGCGGACCACATGATGGTGGGATAGTGCCAAAAGTTGAATCAATAACCTGGATGGGGACCTGAACAGCAGGTTCGTTTCCCAGGATGACATCGGCCATCTGAACCGGTCCCCAGGTCGACGAGTTGTCCGCATAAGTTATACACTCTGCAAGAGAACCGGAACCGGATTTCACTTGTGTAAGAGAGACGCTGCCCAGTGCCTGTTTAAAAACCCTGAGTCCGTAACTTCCAGTATCCAATAAAATACTGTTGACTGACTGACAGTTTGATGTGTTATGGGTGCAAACCGTGACGCTCACACATGGATCGTTTATATAACTAAAAGTGGCAGACTCCATGAGATTCGGATCGCATGTAGAACCGTTGACAGTGAGTAAAAGCACATTATCCGTACCATTGCCTATTGTTGTTGTAGTAGACGATGTTGTTGATGTTGTTGTCGATGTAGTTGTGGAAACACTTGTTGTAGATGTTGTCGAAGACGTGGTTGTCGTTGATACCGATGTGGACACAGATGTCGTGTGTATTGTCGAAGATGTAGTTGTCGTGGATACTGTTGTAGTTGTAGTTGGAATTGTAGTTGATGTAGTTGTTGATGTCGTTGAAGTTTTAATCATTATGTTCGCAACAGTTGTTGTCCCCTTACTTATTGTTAGTGTTCCCGAAATTGTTGAATATGAACTGACAGTTGAAAAGGTGCTATTATACCCTCCTATAAGGGCAACTGATTTATTATTGCTGAAAGTATCATTTTCAGGATATATGCCTGATTGGACCTGAATAGTATCCCCGTTGACTGCGGCGTTGTATCCACCTTGAATCGTGGGATACGCTCCTGCGCTTCCTACATCTCTAACGCCGGCACGAGACAACTCCCAAAAACAAAAGAGCAATACGGCCACTGCAAAAAACATAAACAGCGCTCTTTGATGTTTCATTGTCCGGCTTCCGGATTTTTTGTAGTTTTAAAGCGGCGCAAATACAGGACCATTACTCCCATCAGGAGCATGGACAGGCTAAGCACCTGCCCCATGGTAAACATGCCGAGCACAAAACCGAGTTGCTCATCCGGTTCTCTGAAAAACTCAGCAAAAAACCTGAACGCGCCGTAAAGCACAAGGAAGAACGCGGTCAGCATCCCGCTCTTATAATGCCTTGCCCTCAAGGTCCATAGCACGATGAACAGGACTACTCCTTCCAGAAAGAATTCGTAAAGCTGTGACGGATGGCGCGGGAGAGGCCCTCCTGAAGGGAAGACCATGGCCCATGGGACCCCGGTCACCCTGCCGAACAACTCGCCGTTTATGAAGTTGCCCAGTCTTCCGAACCCGAGCCCGATTGGAGCGGTAACAATGATGAGGTCCGCCGTATGCCAGAAATTGAGCTTGAATTTTTTGCAGAACAGGAACCCAGCAACAACGCTCCCTATAAGTCCGCCGTGGAAAGACATCCCGCCATGCCAGACAGCAAACAATTCCATAGGATGCGTGAAGTAAAAGGAAAGGTTGTAAAACACAACATATCCCAGCCGCGCGCCTATCAAAAGACCGAGTATGAGATATGAATAAAGTGAATCAACTTCACCCAACTCCAAAGCGCGGAGACGCGGAAGCCGGGAAGCGCCGGCCTTGATCTGATACCGCACAAGAAGATACGATAATGCAAACCCGATCAGGTACATCATCCCATACCACCTGACAGTAAAAGGCCCGACCTTAACGATCTCAGGGCGGATATTCGGATAGGTAATCATCACGCGCCTCCAGGGGTTAAAAGCATCTTACATTATACAATAATAAGACCTGTTTCTTTTCATCTGTAAGGTCACAAGTTAGAGTACGCATATCTTAATCTGTCATGCCCGAAGTTCTTAATCGGGCATCCATTCTTCGACAGGCTCAGGGTGACAATTGTCATGGTGAGCCTGTCGAACCATGGATTCCCGCCTACGCCAACAGTAGGTGCTCTTAAGCACGGGAATGACGAACAATGTGGCCTTACTTTATCAACTACTTGGTAACTTTCCGTAGCGGGCTATTTAGCTTTCAAATTCACGCATTTCGCACTATAAATGCCATCTATCTCTTGCAACTGTTTAAGTATATTACCTGTCACAGGTTCATCAATGTTCAGGATCATAATGGATTCTCCTCCTGCCTGTGCACGAACTTTTCTTCCGACCTGCATCATCGATATATTGATGTTCTTTTTACTCAATAGTGTTGCAACCTGGGCCACCATGCCCGGCTTATCTTCGTGAGGCAGCACCAGCATATGCTCGGCAGGCTCAATACTTGTGTGATATCCGTTGATCCCCAGAATTCTTGGGATGTCCCTGCCTATAACCGTACCTGTAGTCCTGTTCGTTTCCTTATCAGTAATCAGAACGACCTTTAACAAGCCAAGGTAGCTTTCGGAATCCGTTGATGTTGATTTTTTGAAATGTATTCCGCTTTTTTGAGCTAACCCCGGAGCGTTTACATAATTAATTCCTTCACCGCTGCACTCCAAAACACCTTTGGTGACTGCTACTATCAATGGAGATATTTCCAGCCCTGCAAGCTCGCCGCAGGCAATTACTTCTATTTCCCGTGTCACGCCAATTGTGACTTGTCTCACAAGAGACCCAAGGTTTTCGGCAAGCGCCATATAGTGTTTAACAGGTTCGAGGATTTCCGGCTTTAGAAAGGGAATATTAACAGCGCTTCTCGCAGGCAGTCCCTGGGCCATATCACGAATCTGCTCGGCAACATCAACAGCAACATTTATCTGGGCTTCTTCTGTGCTGGCCCCCAAATGAGGAGTAAGGACTACTTTAGCTCCCAGCTTTAAAAGAGGCGAATCCTGGACCGGTTCTTTGTCAAAAACGTCTATAGCAGCCATTTCAACCTGACCGTTTTGTATCGCTTCAGCCAGTTCGGTTTCGTCAATTATGCCCCCGCGGGCACAGTTTATTATTTTCACGCCTCTTCTCATTTTGGCCAGAGCGTCTCTATTAACTAAATGGACCGTATCTTTATTTTTGGGAACATGTAATGTGATGAAATCGGCTGATTTCCATATATCATCAAGTGATGCGGCATAAGCAGCGCCCGTATTTTCCACAATTTCTTTGCCGACAAACGGATCATATACCAAAACCTTCATTCCCATCGCCCTGGCAACAGAAGCTACTCTGCTTCCTACTTTTCCAAAACCGACCACACCTAATATTTTATTGAAAATTTCCTTGCCTGTCAGTTTGGACCTGTCCCATTTGCCCTCTTTAATGGAAGCGTCGGCAGCCGGGATGTGTCTTGTCATGGCCATCATCATTGCAATTGTATGTTCTGCGGCTGAGACAGTATTGCCTTCCGGGGAGTTAATTACAACTATTCCCCTGTCTGTAGCAGCATCGACATCGACGTTATCTACGCCAACGCCGGCCCTGCCGATTACCTTCAGCCTGTCAGCGGCCGCAATTATATCTTTGGTGATCTTTGATGAGCTTCTGATCATTAGAGCATCGTAACCTTTAATGATCGCCTTAAGCTCTTCGGCGCCGAGAACGGGTTTATAATCGACATCACATGTGCCTTGCAAGATTTTTACCGCAATTTCATTGATCTTATCAGTCACCAATACTTTATAACTCATAATTTACCCTCCTCGTTCCACCAACCCCCACCCAGGGCGACAAAGAGTGCAACAGTGTCCTGAAACCGCTGGGCCGATGCCTGGATATAGCCGATCTTCGCCTGATGATATTGATCGTCAGCAGCAAGCATTTGCAGATAGTTAGCTGTGCCGGCCTGGTAGTTTGCCTGCACCAGCCGCAGCGCTTCCTCCGACGTTCTCAGTGCTTGTGACTGGGCCTGCAAGGTCTCGGCATCATGCTCCAGCGCCCGCAGGGTATCTGCAACCTGGGCAAAGGCGCCAAGAACAGTCTGACGATAATTGGCCATGGACTGATTGTAGCCTTCAATAGCCGCTTTGCGACTGTACCACAAAGTTCCGCCACGAAAAAGAGGAGCGGCAACGTTTGCGCCCAGGCCCCATATGCTGCTGCTCTCTTTAAAAAGATTGCTCAGGGAATTGTTGCTTTGCCCGTAATCACCGTTCAGAGTAAAACTCGGGAATAAGGCTGCTGTTGCTACCCCAATTTCAGCAGAAGAACTATGCAGTTGCGCCTCAGCCGCAAGGATATCGGGACGCTGACGCACCATTTCCGAGGGCAGTGTTACCGGCAGTTTGACAG